>JAYUXG010000143.1:0-4847 GCA_043753125.1 Saprospirales bacterium
ATCCGTTGGTACGCTACGTTTCTGGGCCTGCTACCTATCCGCGAGAACCATTTTGAGAACCAGTTTTATAATTTTGACTACCACCGGGAGTTGGCGGAATTCAGGATGTACCACGATACGCGCAGCACTTGGATGGAGCAGGCTCTGAGAGAAACGGGGGATTTGTAGGCATCTGTAACCCGATATCAAAGTTATAAAAGCTTATTCATAAAATGCCTCCACGGGTACACGACCAACCCCTCCGAAATAGTCAATCTATTTGGACCGACCGATTGGGGCAGCTATTTCGACGGACACCTTTTTTCCACTGATCTTACTCTCCAATTTGCCCTCTTGCCCCATTTGTCCATTGCGGAACGTTTCAATAGAAATCATTTCCAAGCTAGTGGGCGAGGACAAAACGACTAAAAACGTTGATTTATACAGCATCGAAGGGCGGTTCGCCTTGAACCCGCGTCTACAATTAATTGGGTTTTATCAAAAGAATACGGAGAATAAATCAGACAACTACAACATTCGTTTGGCTTGGGAATACAGTCCCTTGTCCTATGTTTATTTGGTTCTGAATAAGCGTGGCTTTGATGATTTTGATCAAATACGCAGAAATGAAGACCACGCGGTCTTGAAGATTAGTTATTTGAAACATTTTTGACCTTAAAGACAGTTAGTATGTTGCAATTTTTCCTGTGTAAAAACTCTGGCCATCAGTAAGCAATACGAAATATATGCCTTTGGATAAATTGGAAGGCAATGTTATTACTTTCAGATACTCATTCATCCGCGTGGAATAGACTTTTTCTCCGGAAGTATTAAATATATGCAGATCAACGTCATCTGCCAACTTCAAGTTTCCAGGAAGCAGGCGAAATGTCCCATCGGATGGATTTGGGTAAAAGAGAAGATGGTTCTTTAATGCAAGTTCGTTGGCTTTACTCGTTTGCAAAGTATCCAGATATTCATAAGCACCTATATCAAATCCTGCTCCCTGCGGTCGGACGGCACCATCAAAATCTAGCCGAGGAGCGTAGAGGCTATCACCAGCATCGATGGCCGCACATCCTGCCAGGAGATGCAAGTCAAGATTTCCCGGAAGGGCCAAATTAGAGACATCGACAAAAAAGGTACTAAAATTTGTAATGGCACCCAGCATGATGTTATTGAAGCCGGTACCCATAGAAGGCGTACCAAAAAAGACGTTGTTGGCCACCAGATTGTTGCTGACAATATTGCCCGAACTTGGTGGCCCATTGGTTTTCTTGGCGATCCGAATCCAAGTAGGGCCAATATTCGTGGCATTGTTATCAAAAGGATCTATCGGTGAAGTTAGATAGGGGTCTATTACGGTATTGTTGGTTACATAACAATTGACTGCGCCGTATAACGAGATGCCATGCCAATGGTCAGTGATTACGATGTTGTTTTCTACTTGCCAATTTAAATACACTCCATCAAAACACCCAATACCCTGTGCATTTCCCCTAAAGGCCCGGGTCGTGTCGGTGGTATTGATGAAAATGTTCTGCCTGATAATATTGTTCTTCAAGGTATCTTGTCCTGCTCCACCAGCGGCGTAGGTAAACGACTGGAACAAATCATCGTGGTTTTCGGCAGCAGTCATCACCTTTATTAAGTCCAAGATACTGTTTTTCTCAAATAATATGTCGCTGCCAACTACCCGGCTACCATCGCTGGTGAAATTCTGCACCGTATTTCCCCGGACAATCGTACCAGACGAAGAAATAGACAATGCAAAGGCGGTATTCTTGATTAAATTATTTTCGATGATATAATGGGCATTGAGCTTGCCCCGGGTGGATAGTCCGTTATTGCACCGGTTTCGCCAGTCATTTCGTGTCCAGCCAGTAGTATTTAGGCTAGAAGTAATGGTGCAATGGCTGATGGTTATGTGGGTGGCATACGGATAAATCTCGACTAAGTTATAGGAAGGAGTGGCATTGGTACCGGTCGCTTCCGACTGTATAGTAAGCCCGTACAATTTCCAATAGCTCGCCGAAGTCGTAGCTGCGTTGGATATTCTGATCCTGCTGATGATAGGGTTGTGCCCAAGGGCAGGGGCAATGACCACAAAATCGGTGTTTACCCCTTTGATAATGGCATAGCCATGATTGCCGTTTCTCAGAAATATGGTATCTCCAGCCAAAAAAGTTTTATTGGCCGTAAAAATACTACTGAGGTTGGCCCAAGGGGAAGTTGCCGTACCCAAATTATTCATGTTACCGGCTGCCGATGGGTCGGCGTAATAGTTGGTTGCCCTGCTTGCAAAAGCAACCAAACTAATCGCAATAGTCAAGGTTGCCCTGAGTGGCTTCATGGTAATTCGCAGAATTAAGTTTACAAATCAATTTAAACCTCGTTTGTACATGGCCGATTTTCCTCGAAGCAAGTCAGGTTCTCGATGGTCATGGTAGCGATGTTGGATAGGGCCGTATCGGTGAGAAAAGCCTGGTGAGCGGTAATCAGCACATTTTTGAAGATCATCAAGCGGGCGATGGTATCATCCAGCAACAACTCTTCGGAGTGGTCCTCAAAGAAAAGCCCTTCCTCTTCTTCATAAACATCCAGACCAACGCTGCCCAGCCGACCGCTTTTGAGCGCATCGATCAAATCTTTGCTATTTATCAGGCCGCCACGACTGGTGTTGATGAGCATGGCCCCGGATTTCAGTTGGGAGAGGCGATTTTTGTCCATCAAATGCTTCGTTTCTTCCCGAAGCGGCGCGTGGAGCGTAATAATATCGGCGTTTTGGCAAATGTCGTCCAAACTTGTGTAAGTCACGCCGTATTGGGCGACGAGGACGGGATCGGGTGCCGGGTCGCAGGCCAGCAGGCGACAACCAAAACCGTGCAAAATCCTGGCCACGACGGCCCCGATTTTCCCCGTGCCAACAATGCCAACCGTTTTCCCATGCATATCAAAACCGACCAATCCGTCGAGGGAAAAATTAAACTCCATAACGCGTTGGTGCGACTGGATAAACTTCCGGTTCAAGGCCAGCATCATCCCGACCGCGTGCTCGGCAATGGCGTGGGGCGAATAAGCGGAGACCCTCGCGACCCGCATTTTATGTTGCCGGGCGGTTTTCAAGTCCACATGGTTGAATCCGGCAGAGCGCAGGGCGAGAAACTCAATACCGATGCCCCGAAGAGAATTTAAAACAGGCTGTCCCGCAGTGTCGCTGACAAACAGTGATACCGCCCGGCAGCCGGTCGCCAACAGGAAGGTATTTTCGGTCAGTCGGGTGTCGAGGAAAATCAGCTCATGGCGATCGGCATTGGCATTGGTAAGGTAGGGCTGCTCGAAACGGTGCGCGCTAAAAATGGCTACTTTCATTTTTCTTGGTTAAATTGAAAACTATATGTCACGTTGCGCTACTCTTTCAAAGGCTGTTTTAAAACCCCGAACGGAGATAAGGGTTTAAAAAGAGCCTCTTAAGAAACCAACTAAGTTTTCAATCACCACCTTGCCGCTCAGGGGAACTTTCTAAAAATTGGGATATATTTTTGCTCGACGAATGAGGCTCGCCCTGTTTCGGGAAAACAAGCCAGGCGAAACAGGGTTTCGCTGTACCGCACGCCAACTATGCTACTAGACAACCATAGCCGTCCCATCACTTATCTGCGTCTCGCAGTAACTGACCGGTGCAATTTGCGCTGCCACTACTGTATGCCTGAACACGGTTTGGAGTGGCTGTCGCGCAGCGAATTGTTGAGTTACGAGGAAATGCTGCGTTTGTGCCGGGTATTGGTTCGGTTGGGCATCACTAAGGTACGCATCACCGGTGGCGAGCCGTTTGTCCGCAAAGACCTGATGAAATTCCTCACCGCACTGTCGAAGCTCGACGGCCTGCAACAAATCAGCCTTACCACCAACGGCGTAGTCACCGCGCCGCTTGTACCAGAACTGAAAAAAATCGGTCTCCATTCCGTCAACCTCAGCCTGGACACGCTTGACCGCGAACGGTTTTTCCAAATCACCCGCCGCGACGAACTGCCGCGCGTGCTGGAAACGCTCGATGCACTGCTGCGACACGACATTTTGGTGAAAATCAACGCCGTCGTTATGGACGGCCAAAATACCGACCACCTCATTCCATTGGCAGAAATGACCAAAGACCTGCCGGTGGACGTGCGTTTTATCGAAGAGATGCCTTTCAACGGCGGCGACCACATTACCAATGGACAGTCGTTTTGGGATTACCGTCGCATTCTCCAAACCCTGCAAGAGCGTTGGCTAGACTTGGAAAAAGTCCCCGATTTACCATTTTCCACCTCCATAAACTATCGTGTACCGGGTCATCGTGGCAAAGTGGGTATTATTGCGGCTTATTCGCGCACGTTTTGCGGCACGTGCAACCGCATCCGCGTCACGCCGCAAGGGGTTTTGAAAACCTGTTTGTACGATCATGGCGTACTCCAGCTACGCGACCTGATGCGGACAGGGCTGAACGATACGGAACTGACTAATCATTTGCGCTTTGCCTTCCAGCACCGTCATAAAAACGGGTGGGAAGCGGAGGAAGCCCGGCGAGGCGTTCCGGTAGAGGAGTCTATGGCAACAATTGGTGGATAGAATGAGGCTACTTCTGACCGTACGGAGTGTTCCTCATAGACACCGTACATGACAAATTGGTAGATATTCCTATAGTTTTTTTTCGATTGTAAAAAACTGTTTGGCTTGCAAAAAGATAGTTATTCAGTTTCTTTGCCACTCTTAATTTCTTCGATTTTTCCAAATAATGACCGAAACGATAAGCAGGCCAGCAGTGGTGGCCGAAAAACGCCGTTTCCTGCAAATTCACCCTGCCGACAACGCGTTGGTGGCACTGT
>JAYUXG010000144.1:0-1893 GCA_043753125.1 Saprospirales bacterium
ACCTGCCGGTGCGCAACGACATTGTGAACATCATCCAGGCGCACCAGAAATTGCAGTATAAAAACGGCGATTATGGCGTACCGACTTCCCTGACCGGTGCCCAAGCCCCTTTCTACCAAAAAGGCGGCAGCGGCGACCACTTGGTCATGGAACGCAAAGGCAAGGCCCTGATCGGCGTTACCGATAACTACAACACCATCAACAACAACACGCAGGATCAGGAAGTCTGGGTCAGCGTCGGCGACGCGAGTTGGAACAACCTGGACCTGTACGACTACTCTGGTGCGCACGGGGTGACGGTATCGCACGTAGCCGCAGACGGTCGCGTACTCATCAAAACCGCCCCGGTGGCCCACACCATCAGCGGTGCCCGCGGCCACGGCTATTCCATCTGGGCACCCAAACCGGCTGGGGTCACGTTCACGACCGTTACAGACATATATAACCACTTGGCCACCTACGTACCTACCCGTAGCACCCAGACCGTGCAGGAATGGGAAATGGCCGACGACTTGGGCGATAGCCACATCAAATCGTTGAAACAGGGGGGCACGCTCCCTAACAACTCAACTACGCAGCGGACGGTGGGGCGCGTTTATACTGCCACCAGCCAAGTCACCACTTGCAAGGTCTATCCGGAAGTGGATGGTCGCACCCTGAACGTGGCGATCTACAATGCCAGCGGTACCACCCTGCTGGTGCAGGCCACCGGCGTGGCCACTGCTGCTACACCATTGACAGTGACTTATAATTCGCCCTCGTCCAAATGGCTAACCATCAAGGTAAAAAACGCCAATACCACGCAATTGGGCCAAAAAGTATGGGTCAACGTGACCTACACTGCCCCAACTACGGTCAATACGCGCACTTCGCCGGGCAACCTACAGCCGCCCAGCGCGGGAAACGCCATAGACCGTGACGCAGCAGCATTGCCCGGTAAAGCAGCGTTGACGGTCTATCCGAACCCAACCAATGGCCAGGTATATTTTAATGTTGAGGGCATTTCCGACCGGGAAGAAATACGCCTGGAAGTGTTTGATGTGCAGGGAAAACGGGTGCTGACGTTGCAGGAAAATCTGGCGACCCTGCAAACAGCTTTTAACCAGGGTTTTGCTGGGTTGAAGAGCGGTCTGTATGTGTTGCAGGTGCGGTCGGCTTCTTTGCGGCAGGAGATTAAGTTGGTGAAGCTGTAAATTAGTGTTTTTGGTGCTGACTGATCTGGCAACCATTCCGATTGCATCGGAATGGCTGCTTTGTTTGGTGAAAGTGGGTATTTGTAAAAAAAACGGTTGATTGTTAGGCGGTAGAAGTGCTGGGGCATACTTTTGCTGGTAAGTACCCTGCTGGAGGATACAAATTTATCGTGCTGCTCTCCTTGGTTGGACATGGTTATAACATGGTTTTTGCCTCAACTGTGACCACCAAAGACGCGCACATAGTCAGCATAAACGCAACGGACGGCTAAGTGAAAGTACGGTAAAATGTTAATGGGCGTTAACACTTTACCGTACTTTTGAGAAAAATTTAGTCGTTCGTTGCGGGAGTGCAATAGTTAGTGGCAATAACAAAAATACATACACAATGAAACATTTCAAAAATATCTTATCCTTAAACTTGAAAGATGAGTTTGAGAAGAATATCGATAAAGCAAATTCAAAAACGCCGAGACAACATCAAGTTTCGGCACATAAAGCCTTAACTAAATTCTTCTTAACCGATGAAAAGAAAAGAGGGATTTTGGTTTTGCCGACAGGAGGAGGAAAAACCTATGCAACCGTTTATTGGTTGTTGAAAAATGTCATCTCGAATAATAAAAAAGTTCTATGGTTGGCGGATCAAGGATTTTTGCTTGAACAAGCAAGAGAAACTTTTAGAGAGAATATATTAGAAATA
>JAYUXG010000145.1:0-1888 GCA_043753125.1 Saprospirales bacterium
AGCGGGACGGCGGGACGGGTCAGCGAGTTCCACCAGTTGGCGGCCCACCAGTCCGCGGGGGCGATGGCCCCAAACTGTTCTACGGTCGGCGAGGTCACGTGGACGGCGATCACCATCCCGGTGGCCACGATGCGCAGGCGGTCGGGCCAGGCCGAGACTCCCCTCCCCGACTGGGTAATGGGTACTGCGCTTTTTGTTGACATA
Organism: Saprospirales bacterium; assembly: GCA_043753125.1. Classification (GTDB taxonomy): domain Bacteria; phylum Bacteroidota; class Bacteroidia; order Chitinophagales; family Saprospiraceae; genus M3007. Next base: position 205 of record JAYUXG010000145.1, read on the forward strand.
GGGTTGGCCATGCTGATAAAAGTGGTTAATTTTCTACTTCACGTTTCAAAATCCGCGTATATCCGCAGACATTCGTTTAATCCGCGTCTCAAAACTCAATCTCTAATCCATCGTAGCCCAGTGCCACACCCGGCGGCAATTTGGGTGCCTCAACCCGCGCCAAGCCCAGGCGGTGGCTCATGTGGGTCAGCCAGGTGCGTGCGGGGGCAATCCGCGCCACGAAGGCCAGTGCTTCCTGGATGTTGAGGTGCGTGGGGTGTGCCTCATGGTGCAAAGCGTTGACCACCAAATACTTGGTGCCTTTTATTTTTTCAAATTCCTGCTCCGACACCGTTTTTACATCGGTCAGGTAAGTAAGGTCATTGATGCGGAAGCCCAAAATCGGCAGCCGCCCGTGTCGCACCCCGATGGGCTGAATCTGTAGATCGCCAAACCGCAGCACGGTCGTTTCGTCGAGCGGCACCAGCTCGATGCGCGGCAACCCGGGGATGTATTCGCCAAACACATAGTCGAAGCGCCTGCGTACTTCCTCGGCAACTCGTGGCAGGGCGTAAATAATCATGGGCTGACCCGACCGGAAGTTGAAGGGCCGGATGTCGTCCAGGCCGATGACGTGGTCGTTGTGCTCGTGGGTCAGCAGAATGGCATCGAGGTGGGTGACGTGGGCGCGGAGCATTTGCTGCCGGAAGTCCGGCCCGGCATCAATCAAGATATTCAACGGCCCGGCGGTGAGGAGGGCCGCCGACCGGAGGCGGTTGTCGTGGGAATCGGTGGAGCGGCAGACCTCGCAATCGCAGCCAATGACGGGCACCCCCTGCGAGGTGCCGGTGCCGAGCAGGGTGAGCGTCATTCCACGGGCGATTTTTTCCACTTGTCGATCAGGTCGCGGGATTTTTCGGAAAGATTGGCCGATTCATACTGGAGGTTGGACAAGATGTCCAGCAGGCAGTTGATGCGCGCCTCGGTGTCAAAAAAACGGTTGACTACGGCAATGCGGCGATTTTCCACCAAACAATAGCCGCTTTGGAAGCTGCCCTTTTCATACCGGACAACGTAGTCCAGTTCGTCGAACAATGCCTCGATTTTTTTGAGCGTAGCCTGGGTGTAACGCATGGCAACCGATGGGTGATTATTGGTGACTCGCAGATTCAAGTTTCAAATGCAACAGAAATTTCTGAGGATGCGAGTATTTGAGTATTTGATCAAAGCACTTGTTAATCAGGTAATTGATCAAATCCTCGCATCCTCAAATACTCAAGACAACTTAATTTACGGGGTACTGATGTTACGCAACATATTGCGGTGCGCTGCACCTCTATCTGGCGTTTGGTCGCATTGGCTACAAATATTTTAGTGCGCTGCACCCCTGCTGCGTAACATCAGGTATCAAGTTCTCTGGTTGAATGGCTGGGAGTGCTTCAACCCACAGCCGTCTCATCGTCCACCACCATTCAAAAACGTTGACCCCTTGATACTCGTTGGCAATCCCGCTATCTTCGCCGCCAACCCCGCAAAAGTACCAAAATCCCACGGGTGGTGGACAAGGGTTTGAGGAGGGCTTGAAAAGTTTGAGGGGGTTCGATGAGAGGTTGATGACTAATTATTTGTACAAGTGCCAAACACTACTTTGTTTCACTACCAAAATCTGCAAGCATGAAACCTTCCTTTGCCCCTTGCCTGTCTT
>JAYUXG010000146.1:0-11589 GCA_043753125.1 Saprospirales bacterium
CCGATCCGGGTCTGGAATATGCACATCAGCATCCGTGTGGAACACCAAGGCACCTGTGGCGTGGGCCGCTCCAAAATTGCGCCCAATGGCGATGTTTTGCTGTCCGGCACCCTGTACCAACCGGATGCGGCCTGCCGTCTTGGCTTGATACTGCCGTACAATATCCACTGTGCCATCCGTGCTGTTGGCGTCGGAAACAATAACTTCCAGAGCGTATTTTTCCAAATAGGTGGCCAGCTGGGCCAGAGTTTGGCCAATGTACTTGCCTTCGTTTTTGGTGGGGATAATGATACTAAGCCGGGGAACTGTCATGGATGGGACAATGCGTCAAGGAGCAAAATGCAATGGGCAAAATTACCCAATCCGTTGCAGCCCGAAATTAAGTTTGTGTAAACGCCTAACCAGAAGTGGCAGTTTCCAAGAAACTGTCGCTTCTAAAAATGGCCCTATCTTCGCGCCCTGAAAATTTCACCTTAATCTGTCAAAACCGATTGTTCATGCGTTTAGTTATCTTACCCCTTTTCCTGCTCTTTCACCTTGTTCTCGCTGCGCAAACGCCCTCCATTCGGCCCATTTTGTGCGGAAACGATCTTTTTTCCGACTTGGTGCGGACGCACCACCCCGCTCTGTACACGAACTTCAACACTACTTTTGAAGCGGCCCGGCACAACCCATCCGTTAGCCAGCGGTCGCCCCTCACCATCCAAGTGGTCGTCCATGTGGTCTGGAAAGACGAGGCAGAAAACCTGGCCGACAGCATCATTGAAAATCAAATTCAGATCCTGAACGCCGATTACAATCGCCAGAACAGCGACACCGCCCAACTCCGTTCCATGTTTCAATCCGTGGCTGGCACTGCCGATATCCACTTCCAGTTGGCCGAGGTGGTGCGGGTGAATACCAGCGAAGTGTTTGCGGTCAATCTACTTGGCACTAATCTGTTGACCGAAGTGAAGCACGATGCGGAGGGCGGCAGCACCGGTCGGAACCCGGAGCACTACCTTAACCTCTGGATTTGCAAGATTCAGCCGATTGCTTTAGGCCCTATTGTACTGGGCCAGATTCTAGGTTTCGCCTTTCCACCGGCCGATTTGATCAACTGGCCCAGTGGCAGCAATGCTCCGAACCCCGAGGAGGACGGGGTGGTGGTGGATTACCGGATGGTGGGCAGCAATAATCCCAACACCATCCCCATACCGGGCGGTACGGGTAATTTGGAAGTGTATGGCCGGACGCTGGTCCATGAAATAGGCCACTACCTTGGCCTGCGCCACATCTGGGGCGATGGCGGCTTGTTCGGTCCGAACGATTGCGCCCAGAGCGATGGCGTGGACGATACGCCCTTCGCCAATGCCCAATCCAATTTCGACTGTGACCAGACGCGTAATACCTGCGATACGTTGGAAGGGTTTTACAATGCCAATATGCCCGATCTGATCGAAAACTACATGGACTACTCCAGCGAGTCGTGCATGAATATGTTTACCAAAGGTCAGGTCAATATCATGCGCAACGTATTGCAAGGCCCGCGAGCGGGACTGATCGCATCGTCGGGCGCGGCGGACATAAGTACCTCTGCCCAGCTGGAGATTTATCCCAATCCTGCTTCTGAGCGCGTTATGGTAGCCTTCCAATTGCCGGAAAACAGCGATGTGATGCTTCAATTGACGAGCATGGATGGCCGCCTGGTCCAACAACAGGCCTATCAAACCTTTACGGCTGGCCCGCAAAATATAGTACTGGAAACCAAAATGCTGGCTGCCGGGTTGTACATGGTGCAGTTGCGTATGGGCGATCGCTTGGCCACCAGCCGACTATTGATTACGCGATAATGGCCTTTTCTGTTGCGCACGATAAAAAATAAAATTGTGTACCTTTGCCACTGTATCCAAACCACGCTATGACTTTTTTGCCCATAATTTCCAGCAGCATTATTATTCGTTCCGGGTGGCCCACCTGAGCATGGCACGTGGCTGTTTTTGGAAAAACAGAAACCCCGGCTGGTGTGCTACACTGGGCGGGGTTTTTTAATGGAAAATGCCGTAATCTACCCCCAGTAATTCATCATTTATCATTCATAACTACTTCTAAGGTGTATCGCGAATTCAAGCAACTCAATCTCCCCGCCATAGACGCCGAAATCCTCCAATTTTGGGAGGACGAAAAAATATTTGAAAAATCCGTCGAGCAACGTCCGAAGGACAACGCCTTTGTCTTCTACGAAGGGCCACCCTCGGCCAATGGCATGCCTGGCATCCACCACGTGATGGCCCGTACAGTCAAAGACCTTTTTTGCCGTTACCAAACCCTCAAGGGCCACCGCGTGGAACGCAAGGGCGGCTGGGACACCCACGGCTTGCCCATCGAACTAAAGGTCGAAAAAGAACTGGGCATCACCAAGGAGGACATCGGCAAAAAAGTGACGGTGGAGGAGTACAACGCTGCCTGCCGCAGCACAGTGATGCGGTACAAAGACCTTTGGGAGGAAAAGACCCGACTGATGGGGTACTGGGCCGATTTGAACCACCCCTACATCACTTTCGAGAACAGTTATATTGAAACGGTATGGTATATGCTGCAACGCCTGTACAAGAAACGAACGCCTGATGGCCAGTCGTTTTTGTATAAAGGCTTCACCATCCAGCCCTACAGTCCGGCAGCTGGTACGGGCCTCAGTTCGCACGAGCTGAATATGCCCGGCACCTACAAAGAGGTGACCGATACCACGGTGGTGGCCATGTTCAAGGTGCAGCGCGACACCCGTTCTGAGTTCCTGTACGACGAGGAAGAAGAAGATCTGCGCATCCTCGCCTGGACAACCACCCCGTGGACTTTGCCCTCCAATACTGCCCTGACGGTCGGCCCCAACATTGCCTACGTAAAAGTAAAGACCCACAACCCTTACACCAAAGCCAAGGTGAGCGTAGTGCTGGCGGAAGCCTTGGTAGGCAAGTGGTTCAATGGTAAAAATCAGCCGGAGGTGCTGGCCCAATCCGACCCATTCATCGGGCAACAAATGAATGGCATCCGTTACGAACAACTGTTGCCTTATGTTCAACCTAGTGATGGCGATGCTTTTTTGGTCATTACCGATGGTTTCGTGACCACCGAAGATGGTACTGGCGTAGTGCACACTGCTCCGTCTTTTGGCGCGGACGATATGCGCGTCGGTCGGCTGCACGGCATCGGCTCCTTAACTTTGGTGGACAAACAGGGTAAGTTCACCGATGAGGTCGGCGAATTTGCGGGCCGCTACGTCAAAGACTATAAAAACGAGCCTGACTATCAATCGGTGGACGTGGACATAGCCGTCAAACTAAAAACCGAGGGCTATGCTTTTAATGTCCAGAAGTATGTCCACCCCTACCCGCACTGCTGGCGTACCGATAAGCCCATCCTGTATTATCCGCTGGATTCCTGGTTTATCCGCGCCTCGGCGGCCAAGGAACGGCTGGCCGAACTGAACCGCACCATCAACTGGCAACCGGAAAGCACAGGCGAGGGCCGCTTTGGCAAATGGCTTGATAATTTGCAGGACTGGAACCTCTCGCGCTCGCGGTATTGGGGTATTCCGCTGCCGATCTGGCGCACGGAGGACGGGGCAGAGGAAATCTGTATTGGGTCAGTCATGGAGCTGGAGGCGGAAATGGAGAAGGCTAATACGAAGTTTGGTCTTGCCCAGAATTTGGGAAGTGACTTGCATCGTCCTTTTATTGATGAAGTGATTTTAGTTTCCCCCTCCGGAAAGCCTATGCGCCGAGAGTTGGACCTCATCGATGTCTGGTTCGACTCCGGTTCCATGCCCTACGCCCAATGGGGACTGGACTACGAAAAACTGAAAAATGGCGACGATAAACCGTTCAAAACACCCTTCGAGGTGAGTTATCCCGCCGATTTCATTGCCGAAGGCGTGGACCAAACGCGCGGCTGGTTTTACACCCTGCACGCCATTGCGGGCATGGTCTACGATTCGGTGGCGTTCAAAAACGTAGTGTCCAACGGTTTGGTGTTGGACAAGAACGGCGAGAAAATGTCTAAGTCGAAGGGCAACGTGGTAGACCCTTTCGAGACCTTGGCCGAGTTCGGTGCCGATGCTACCCGCTGGTATATGATGGCCAATGCCAACCCATGGGACAATTTAAAATTCGATACGGCGGGCATCATTGAGGTGCGCAACAAACTCTTCGGGACGCTCTACAACACCTATAACTTCTTTGCACTCTACGCCAACCTCGACGGTTTCCGGCACGATGAGCTCAACGTGATGCCCTACGAAGACCGTACCGAACTGGACCGCTGGATCATTTCCAAGCTCTACTCGCTCGTAGCCGAATACCGCACTGCGATGGATCACTACGATGTAACCCGCGCCTGCCGCGCCATCGAGGATTTTGTAGATGAACACCTCAGCAACTGGTACGTGCGACTCAGCCGGAGAAGGTTCTGGAAAGGCGAATGGAACGAAGACAAAACCGCCGCCTACCAAACCCTGTTTGAGTGCCTCTTGGTCACCAACCAACTCATGGCCTCTATCGCGCCATTCTTTTCCGATTGGATGTACCGCAACCTGACCGCGCCCATCAAGGACGTAGCAAAGGCGAAAAACACTCCGCTTCGTCATGACTCCGTGCACCTCAGTGACCTGACTCCGCTACAATCGTTTTTAGTGGACAAGGCCTTGGAGAAACGTATGGACTACGCCCAGCGCATCTGCTCTTTGGCATTGAGCATCCGCAAAAAAGAGGGCTTGCGCGTGCGCTTGCCCCTGCAAAAAATCATGCTGCCGGTACTGGATGAAGCTTTCATCAAAGAAGTAGAAGGTGTACAAAACCTGATTCTGAGCGAGATCAACGCCAAGCAGATCGAATTCATCACCGACGCGGGCGGGTTGCTGAAAAAAGGGGCCAAAGCGAACTTCAAAACGCTGGGTGCCAAACTCGGCAAAGACATGAAGGCCGCCGCCGAGTTGATTGCCAAGTTTACCAACGATGACATCAACGCGCTGGAAACGGCTGGCTTGGAAATACTTATCAATGGCAACCGCTACACGATCACTCCCGAAGACCTGATCATCGTCACGGAAGATTTGCCCGGGTGGAAAACGGCCTCGGACGGTACGCTGACCGTCGCACTTGACGTACACCTGACCGACGAGTTGCTGGCCGAAGGCACGGCCCGCGACTTGGTAAACCGCATTCAGAATATCCGTAAGGACAAAGGTTTTAACATCACCGATCGCATCATCGTCACGCTGGAAAATCACCCATCCATCCTGACTGCCGTGGAGCAATTTAGCGACTACATCAAGTCCGAGGTGCTGGCCAATCAGCTGCGCTTGGCTGACGAACTAGAGGGGGAGCAGGTGCTGATGGAAGAGGAGATGATGTTAAGGATGGAGGTGATGGTGGATTGAGGTGTACACCAAAGGCAAAATATCCTGGAAGAAGGACCCATTAAGGCAGATGACTCTCTATGGACATTCAAAAGTTCCCTACGTTCACCTCATTAAAATAGCCCATTTTCCAGAGAATTAATATAATGACCCCAATAGCAATCCGGTAGTAGCCAAACCACTTGAACCCATGTTTGGTCAAAAAACCAATGAAAGCCCGAATAGCCAGGAAAGCCACCAAGAAAGCCACCACATTGCCTACGCCCAGCAGCATCAATTCATGCTGCGAAAAGGAGCCGCCTTCGTCGTGTACGTAGTCCCACAGCGATTTGCAGGTGGCGGCAAACATGGTGGGCACGGCGAGGAAAAAAGAAAATTCTGCTGCGGTGGTGGGCGACAGCCCTTGGGTGAGGCCACCAATAATGGTTGCTGCCGACCGGCTAACGCCCGGCACCATCGAAATGACCTGAAAAAAGCCGATCTTCAAGGCCTGCGGCCAGCGAATATCATCCATCGAAGTCTGGGCCAAGCTGCGCCGTTGAAAGTAACCATCCAGAAAGAGAAAGAGGATGCCCCCCACGATGAGGGCCACAGCGACCACTACAATATCTTCCAACAAGTGGTCAATTTGCTTTTTCAAAAGCAATCCAAACACCGCCGCTGGCAAAAAACCGACGAACAGTTTGACGTAGAAATCAAAATTTTGCAAAAAACGCCGCCAGTAGAGCACCAGCACCGACAAAATGGCCCCGAACTGGATGGCGACGGTAAAAACCTTGACAAATGGCTCCGTGGCGATGCCCATTACTGTGGAACCAATAATCATGTGGCCAGTGGAAGAGACTGGCAAAAACTCCGTCAGCCCTTCAATAATGGCCAAGACTATGGCCTGCAAAACACTCATAAGGTCGTCACGTTGTCGCTATCGGTCAACACGGCGCGGCTATTTTTTTTGAAAATACCGAGGATAACGGCCACAAACCCCGCGACCATGAGTACAGGTGCTAAGGTGATGCGTTGGAAACTATAAATGCGCTCTGGCTCCCATTTGTTGGGATCGGGCATGGCACCACCGGCCATCGCCAACAGCCCAGCTAAGATCAGGGCCAAGCCAATGCCCATGTAGATAAAATTTGGACGCCCAAAAATGAGGTCCTGCTTGCCCAGCTGGAAACTGCTTTCGCGCTTCTCGCGACGGACGGGAGCAGGCGTAGGAGCCGACTTTCTGGCGGGCGATTGCGGGACGCGTTGTGGCTGCGGTGCGCGCGGCTGGGGGCGCTGTGGTGCTTGTTTTGCCATTGGGCGAAATATCGTTAAATACTTAATTATCAGATAATTGAACACTGGCTTGTTTAGTAAAGATCGTCCACGCGCATCTTCAAAAATTTATTCACCACAAACCAGGTACTCAGGCCAGAGATCAATACGCCGAGTACGATCAAGGCCAGGAACACAATGAGCAAATAGTCGAAATTTTCGATCTCCTCGACTTCTGGCAGCAATTTTTGTATCCACCACAAGGTGCCGAGCAATGCCAAAATGGCCAGCACTGCACTCCACAAGCCGTTCAGAATGCCGCGCTGCAAATAGGGGCGACTGATAAAGGACCAAGAAGCCCCTACCAATTCTTGATTTTTAATCAGGAACCGGTTGGCAAACAGAGCCAGCCGGATCGTGTTGTGGATAAGCGTAATGGCGGCAAAGATGAGCAAAAATCCGAGGGTCAAGGTGATGTAGCCAATATTTTGGATGTTCCGACTGACGTTGCCCGTGTTGGCGGCCTCGAAATACAGCTCTTCGACCACCGTATCTTGCCGCAACGTTTCGCGCCAACGGTTTAGGCTATCGTCCTGCAAGTATTCCGCCTGCACATTAAACTGAACGACATCACGGAGCAGATCAGGCGTAGTCTCCAGCAGGCTACCTTCGCCCAAATCCTCCCGCATCAGCTTCATGGCCTGGCTGCGGGGAATAAACTTTACGGTCTGCGGCTTTACAAACGGCTGTTGCTCCACTTGGCGGACGATGCGGGTTATTTCCTCCGGCGATGTATTGTTCCTTAGTTCCAACCAAATGTCTACCTTTTCCTTGAACAGACGCACCAAGTGGCGACCATGCAGTGCCGTGATGCTAAAAAAGCCGACAATGAACAGCACCAACGCCACACTGATAATAGCGTACAGAAAGTTAGGCTTATTACGCGCCATAAAACAAAGGTTGGACCGGGCAGGAGGGTAAGAATGAGGAAAAACTATGATGGGTAGGTGAAAACGATTTCAATATATGCCGGGCGATTTCGTTTAGGAGCGGCAAATGTAAGCCTAAGCAGCAACTTTTAAAGTACTCGAACCCACCTTGACTATGCGATTTGGCAGTCTTTTTCTTTTTCTAATCTGTTTTTTGTACCAACAGGACGGCAAAATATATTTTCAAAATCCATCTTTTGAAGACAAGCCCCGCGAATCAGCCTCCCCCGTCGGTTGGGAATCGATGACCGAGGGCAGCACGCCCGACATACTGCCCGGTCCGTGGGGTGTCCAGTTCGCTGCCCAACATGGCCGCACTTGTCTGGGCTTGGTCACCCGCGCCGACGGCACCCGTGAGGATGTGGGCCAGCTGCTCAACGCTACCCTCCAAAAAGAGACCTGCTACACTTTCTCTATCTACCTTGCCCATGCGTCGGCCTACGTGGGATACAACCAGCCCGTCCGGCTACGGGTATGGGGCGGTGCCAGCCGGGGAGCCAAGGAAACATTGCTGTATAGTTCCCCGCTGATTGACCATACGGTCTGGAAAAAATACAAAGTGGAGTTCCTGACCAGCGGCGAGGTGCGGCATATCACCTTCGAGGCCTACTTTGCGCCGGGAGTACTTTTTTTGTACAAAGGCAATATTTTGCTCGACAATTGCTCCCCCATTGAGCGGTGCGACCGCGTCTGATCATAAAAAAGCACCGACCCTACGCTCATTGACTGGCCGGGACCTGCAAATCGCTATCTTCCAGTTCGAGCTCTTTAAAATAGCGCACGGCATTGATTTTCAATAGCCTTTCCTGATCGAACGTGTTTTGGTGAGCCATCTCCAGCACTTGGCGATAATGTGGCCAGCCATCTTCGTCACGGCCGACAAACTCAAAGTACCCGTCCGCGCTCAATAGCCGACAGACCGCGATGTGCATCAAGTCTTGCTTTTCCTCTTTTCCAAATGCCTTTTTCCACCGCCCTAACTCTTGGATGCCGATCAGGAACAGCACCATGTTCAGGTCGGGCAGGGTCTCGCGGCGCATTGAGTCCTTTACGATGTGCTGCACACGTAACCATTCAAAATCCAGTTCCCAGTTTTCCATACGGCAAAATTAAAGCATCCGGCTGAAATTAGCCAAAGTTGACTTTAACCTTTCCATCTGTCTTCTACTGACGTTTGGAGCAGCGGACACACAGTCTGGCAACGCTACTTTTGAACATTCAATTTCTTTCTCCCAGCTTCAAAGTTATAACGCACTTACTACTTACAAACAGTGCCGACCCCCATCAGCAGAGGTCGGCACTGCCTGTGCGGTAGCCCTTGAAAGTTATCAATCTCCTTTAATTGACCGAAAAAGTCAAGGCGAATGGATTTGCCGCATTGTAAAAAGTCAGCTCACTGACGTGCATTTTCATGTAACGGGTCAGCGGAAGTTTCTGTACCACTTCCATCAGCTCATTTTCGGAAGCAACGGAAAAGACTGCCCACAGTTTTGAGTTTTCGAGCGACAGGGCATAGTTCAGGATTTTCCCCTCGTTGAGAAGACGATTGACGGCTTCCCGTTGATGGGGGATGCGGTTGACGAATTCATCCGAGAGGTCCTGGGGCATGGTGAAGTCCACCATGTATTGAACGGATTGGTTGTCCATGAGTAAGAGTTATGAACAAGTGATGTGGAAATTGTGGCTAATGTTGTTGGCAAAATACTATCAAGCAAATGTAGCAAAAAATCCGGATTACCTGCTTTAAGTTTTTGTGTCCTATATTCATACAAAAACCATGCGCATCTGCGTGATTCACCAGTCGGCTGACATTGCGTCAGTTAGGTGAAGTTTACCAACATTTTTTGGCAGTATCTCCCTTTTGTGTTTTGCCTACTTGCTAAAAACAGCACATCCTTACCTGGGAATACTGGCTACGTAGATTTTTTGTTTTATTTAACCAACCTGTAAGCAAATCCTAAAGGCTCTTCTTCAAAAGGAAACTGCCCACCCCGAAGAACCGAAGCGGGCAGTTTTATTGATCTGCATTGGTCATCTGAATTTAACTATTGCTTGCCAGCCAAAGCGTCCATTTTGATCATGTCCTGCATAACGCGCAGGGCCTCGTACAGTTGGACATCTTTGTGCTTGTCTTTCAACCAGTTGTCATTGCGGGCAATGCGCGAGGTGTCGCTCTTGATCTGGGCCAGGTCGGTGGTCAGATTTTGAATCTGAAAGTCGCCGATCGACTTGAAAATATTTTCATAGCGTCCCGATTCTTCGTCCTGACGCTTATTCCAAACCTGATAATTTTCCAGTTGCAAGGGATATTGGCTCTGGTCTTTTTGCTTGCGCAGGCGGGTAGCATTCTCGGCCACTTTTTGGAAAATCTCATTGGACTTCACGCGAGTATCGCTGGCCGTTTTCAGTTTGCCCAAGTCCGCAATATGATAGGCATTCTGTTTGTAAGGCACCGATTCGATGACTGTGGATTCCAGGGGATAGTCGTTTTCCCGTTCGCCAAGATCGACCAAATTGTAAAAATCGGGGAGCACCACATCAGGGGTCACGCCGTCCAGTTGAGTCGTTTTCCCAGTTACCCGGTAGAATTTCTGGATAGTAAGTTTCATTTCACCCAACGGCTTTACCGACTCGTCGCCGGTAGAGTTGTCCAGATCGAGGAAACGTTGCACGGTACCCTTGCCGTAGGTACGGGCCGATCCGACGATAACGGCACGACCATAGTCTTGCATGGCGGCTGCCAATATCTCGGAGGCAGAGGCACTAAAGCCGTTCACCATCACGATCAGCGGGCCACCATACTGCACCCGTTCGTCACTGTCCTCCATGATCTCGGGCTTGCGGTTGCGGCTTTTGACCTGCACGATCGGGCCTTCTTCGATAAAAAGGCCGGACATCTGCACTACATCGCGGAGGGAACCGCCACCGTTGTTGCGCAGGTCAAGGATGATACCCTTTACGTTTTCGGCCTTCAGTTTTTCCACCTCTTTGGCCACGTCCACGGCGCAGGAGGTCTGGCCCTGTGGCGTAAAGTCGGCGTAGAATTTCGGCAGATAGATATAACCAACTTTATCCGGTAGTTCACTGTTCAGGATCAGCGACTTGGCGAAACCTTCCTCCATCAGCACCACATCGCGGGTGATCTTGATGATTTTCTCGGCACCATCCGTTTTCTGGATGGTCAGCATGACCACCGACCCTTTGGGGCCACGTATCTTGGCCACCACATCGTCGATATCCCAGCCCATCACGTCCACCGGCTCGTCATTGCCCTGGCCTACTTTCAGGATCACGTCTTTAGGCTGTAAGTCACCTTGTTTCCAAGCGGGGCCGCCCGCCACGATTTCGGTCACGGAAGTCTTTTCGCCGTCACTTTGGAGGCGTGCACCAATACCCTCCAGTTTGCCCGACATCTGGATGTCGAAATTTTCTTTTTCCTTCGGCGAAAAGTAGCCGGTATGCGGATCGAACACATTGGTGATGGCGTTGAAATACATTTCCATCCGGCGGGTACGATCCATTTTCAGCATCCGCTTGAACCACTTATCATAAGTGTCCAATACTTTTTTGCGTTGGTCTATTTCAAGTTCGGCAAAGGCTTTCTTTTCTCCTTTGAAGTCGGGTTTGCCCTGGGTCTCCTGCTCTTCGGTGACACGGCTCAACACCTCGTACTTCATCCATTTTTCCCAGCGGTTGCGCAGCTCGACATCGTCTTTGGCCCAGGCCAGTTTTTTCCCGTCAGCCTCCAGTACCTCGTTTTTGCCAAAGTCAAGTGGCGTAGTCAATATTTCGCGGTACCAACCCTGGGTTTTCTTGAGTGATGCATCCATTTGAGTGGTAGCGAGGTTGAAGAACTCAAACGTACCAGCGTTGGCCTCATCGTCCAGCTGACCCTCGAACTTTTTCAACTGGTCCACATCCGCTTGGGTATAGAAGCGTTTGCCACCATCC
>JAYUXG010000147.1:0-1884 GCA_043753125.1 Saprospirales bacterium
GTGTAGGGAGAGGACACTTTTTACCAACGATAGTCCAATGCCAGTGCCGCGTACCGCCAAGTGGCGACGACTGCGAAAAAACGGCTCGAAGAGTAAGGGCAGCTCATCGGCCGGGATGCCAGAACCGCTATTGCTGACCTCTACCTCGTGCGCGCCACCAACGCGAAACCGTGCACTCACCTGTACCTGATGGTCGGGAGAATATTTGCAACCATTATCCAGCAGGTTGAGCAAGGCCGTGCGCAGGAGGGGCTCGTTAGCCTGTACCCAGAGGTCATCCTCGGCATCGGGCATGGTCCCATAGGTTAGCGCGACCTTATAGTCGGCATGGCGTTTTTGCAGCGACTCCTTGGTTTGCCAGAGCAGCTCGTCCAGCCGGACGGGTGCCAGCGGGATGCTGGTTGGGTCATTGTAGATCCGGGCGAGCTGCATCAAATTTTCCTCGACTTCGCTCATTGCGTTCACGTCCTCCAGCACACTCTGTAGGGTGCGGCGATACGCGACCGGCTCACGCTCGCGCTGTAGGGCCACGTCCAGTTGGGTGCGGATGGCAGTGAGCGGGTTTTTGAGTTCGTGCGACACGTTGGAAAGAAAGAGCCGCTGCATTCGAAAGGCCTGCTCCACGCGGTCGAGTAGGCCGTTGAAGGTCTCGGCCAAGCGGCTGAGCTCGTCGCGCTGGGGACCAGTAGCCACCCGCCGATGGAGGTCGGTGGCTTCGAGCGACTGCACCTCGCGCATGATCCGCGATACCGGGGCCAGGGCTTGTCCGGCAAAATACCAACCCGATACAGCCATCAGGGCCAAGCCTACCAAAAAACTGATAATCAATGCTTTGGCCAGGTCGTTCAGGCCAGTTGGGTCGCAATAACCTTCCACCACCACGGCGTAAGAACGGTTGCCCAGCGGGGTGGCTAAGTGGCCTAGGCCGCGCAGGTTGTAGTGCCGAAAGCGTACTTCACTCTCGGTATAGATGTCTTGCAGCACTTTTGCGGACACCGGGGCCATGTCGGGGTGTACCGCGAAGACCCGTTCGTAGGCGTCGTTGAATAGGCTAATGTTATCGCGGTAGGGGAGGGTGTCGTCCTCGGGTGGGAGCCAGGCGGGCGGCAAGGTGCGCAGACCAGCAGGGTTGCGCAAGGCCGTCTGCACGGTCATTTCCATTTTCGAGCGCAGCCCGTCGTAAAATGCCTCTTCGGTGCGGGTCTGGTAGATCCAATACGCCGCCAGCAACACCCCGGCCAGAATGCCCGCCGCATTGAGCAAGTACAGCATGGTAAGTCGGGTGCGGATCTGCATGACCAATAGGCAATAGGTAATGGGCAAAAGGGGGCAATAAGCAATAAAGAGGCAATGGGCAAAAGGGAGCAATAAGCAATGGGCAAAAGGAGAATGCAAAAAAATAAATTGCTTATTGCCTATTGCCCATCGTCACTTGTCTTTTTAATACTTGTCTGGGTGCAGGATCATATGATGAATCAAGCGGCCAACCTCTTCACTTTTTTGAATCAATGTATCCCATTGGGGCTGGTCAATGTACTGGCATTTGAGCGAAAAATCCAGCCACACTTGGGTTTCGGTATTTTCAGCATCTGCGTCCGAAGCCTTGGCTGCAAAGTGAGCAGGATATTGCCTTTTCCGAAAACCTTCTGCGCTATTGGCACAGACCGCCCGCGAGGAACGCCGGATTTGGCTGGTCAGCGCATATTTCTCCTCCGGCGGAAAACGCTTGCTCATCTCAAAGATTTCCATGGCCAGCGCAAAGGCCTTTTTATACACCGTCAAATCTAGAAAAGTAGAAACAGCCATTTTATGCAGTTTTTAAAATGAAAAAGTCTCCTTTTGCTTATTTCCAGACATTCTTGTGGATAATCCCTTTTGCTTTTT
>JAYUXG010000148.1:0-1884 GCA_043753125.1 Saprospirales bacterium
CCCAAGAAATGTTTAAAGTACATCGGCCGCCCTTTTTACAGAGAACATCTGGGTGCAGGAGTGTCTCCGTCTTACATCCAAGAAGAAAAATTGAAAAAAAAATATCGAAGCAGCTACTTTCTAAATTATTGCCATACATTTGCTCTGCCTAATATTGATAGGCACTTTTAATTTAATCCGATTGATCTCATGAGTGAAAGTCGTTGGCATCCTCTGCCGACGTTTCGGTTTCCGGGCTTGTTCAAGCCAGATTCTTTTCGCTCTCCTACCATTTTTCCATGTGCGGCAACGGCAACAGTTGCAAACTATTTTAATTTTAATCCTGAGTAGTGCAAGTTTGGCAAGATTTTCGCTGCAAAGAACCTGATTTAATTCTACCCCGAATGTTCATCCCACTCTTGGGATTTTCCGTTCACGCCTTTGCTTTAATCTCATGAAAGTAACTTTTACCTACACTTCCTGCATTCCATTTTCTGGCCCATTCTAATACCCTTGTTTTGCTCGGAGCGAATGCTTCGGGCTTGACGTGTTTCCACTGCTCACCCAGCGGCCTTTTATCGGTATGTGGGTCGATCAGTCTGCCTTGAAGAATACATCATTCATAAATTTTCATTTCTCACAAATTTTTCTCTCATGAAGAAAGTAATGAATTTAACCAAAGCAATCGGGGTGCTCGCCCTGTTGTTTTTGTCGCAAGCGATGTTTGCGCAAAAAGGTGGGGGCAATGGACCGGTTTCGACCACTGCGGTGACGGTACCTACCTATGTGTACGTGACGCCAGAAGCAGGTATCACTATCGTGGAAACGAAATTGTACGAAGTGCTGGGTGCGATCAAGCAAAACCAGGCGAACCCTGGTTCCACTGCGTATAACGATGCAGTGTTGCGCGACCAATACTATCGTATGGTGTTGGGCTATTTCCAGGAAGGCTATGCACCAGTCGATGCTGCACGTGCAGCAGCCCGGAAATTGCACAAAAGCGATTCGAACATCCAGTTGTCGGTCATCAACACACTGCTGGACGAAGCATTGGTACTGCTGCGCGCATAATAGAGCGTAGCAAATCGCACAATTCCATGATCCTTGATTGGGGCGATTGATCTCCATCCGGGAATGTTTATTTAATTTTTTTTTTCAATCTACAAATTTTTCAATCTCATGAAAAAAAGTACAATTAAGCTTGGCCTTGGCTTGGCGATTGGTTTCTTTGCCCTGACGGTAGTCGCCCATCAAATGGGAATGATGTCCGGCTGGAGCATCACAGCCACTCGTGAGGCAATCGCCGAAAACGTCATGGCCGAGCCGGTCAATGACGAGTGTTCGGGCCCAACCGCCCTGACCATCAGCTCGACCTCCTGCGTACCAACCGCAGTAGCACCGATCGCTGGCACCACGACCGACGCCGATAACAGCGTGCTTCGTTCGAACGCTACCTGCCAGTTCGCGGGTGGTGTGACGTCGGCCCAGGCCATTGACGTATTTTACAGTTTCGTGGCCCAAGCCGGCCAGACCTACACGGTGACCGTGGATGGTGCCGCTAACTTCGATGCCGTGGTCTCCCTTTTCACGGATTGCGCCCAAAATACGAACCTTGCTGTCGCCGGTTCCTGCGCCGACCTTACCGCTAACGACGGGATCGAGACCGTGACCATCACGGCACCGGGGGTCATTGGCTCCGGTGTAACGATCACCTATTTGGTCCGTGTGTATGACTTTAGCGCGGCACTGCCACTGGGTGGCGACTTCACCATCGGTGTGTCGGGTAATATTCCTCCGATCAACGATTTGTGCGCTGGTGCCATCGTTACCGGTATCGGCAACGTTACGCCGAGCGGCACCATCGGTGCTACCAACGATCCAACCTTCCCAACTTGCGGACTTGGC
>JAYUXG010000149.1:0-11583 GCA_043753125.1 Saprospirales bacterium
GGCGGCTCGGAAACACCCTGCTACTTTTTGCTTTGTTTTGACAGGTCTGATGTCCCGTTCTGCCTGATTGTTACTGAACGGAACAGTTTCATATTCAGCAAATGCCAGCACAGCGTTGCTATGTTCGACCAAGCGGTCCAGCAGGCTGAGTGCTTTGCCCCTTGCTTTACGTCCCCGTTTTTTCTTTTGGCCGTGTTCTGGCGGTGACTTTTGTGATAGAAGTATTTCTTCGATTTGGATGGCCTCTTTGCACATTGTGAGCCATTTTTTCTTTTCGATAGCGATATGGGGAACGGTTTTGGTTCCTTTTTCGCTCTTTTTGTACAATTCGAGCAAGAAGGTTTGCAAGTTCTTTGCCCAAAGTTTGCCCAACTCAACTTGCGCCTGCAATTCCCGCAGGATATGCGGGTTGCAGAGGGCATGACGGCAGTTCTTGAACTTAAAATAGGTGCTGTAACAGTCGTGAACAGCCCATCTTTTGATCCTTGAGAGGATGGAGGCTTCGGTCTGGTGTGCCTCGCTGCCTCTTTTTTCGCTCACAAACAGGTAAGTGAACAGGGTGCTGCAAGCGACGTGCAACCATTTGAGTTTGATGCCTACTTTGATGCCACTCTCGTCAAAATGGGTTACTTCCCCTTCTACCAGTGCTTCTTTGATTTGGTTTTCGGTCGTTTCCAGCCGTTCATATGCCAATTCATTGTTGGAAACAGCGGTGCTTTCATTTAAATCATAGCCAAACAGGTCGGCAAACAAGGAACTGACCTTCCCATAAGAGATTTGACAAGAGTTGTTCAACAGTACCGTCAAGGCGCGAACGCCCGGGCCGTATTGAACGGGGGCATGGATCCCGGCAGGAAGAACGCCCAAGTACTCCTGGCCACAAGCGCAGCGTTGGCGGATTCTTTGGAGTTCTGTTACCTCTAGTTTAGGTTGCGGAAGGTCAAACACTTGACAGGTCTGCTCCACTTCGCCGCTGTCGGCATCAATGGACAAGCCACAAATACATATCGGAGTGGTGAGGCGAACAATGTGGTCTGGATGCTCGACCTTGCGCAAAGTATTCCCTTTGTGACCTTTTTGGCCTCCATGCCCTTTGGGCTCCTTCGGTATTCCGGGCTTGCGCTTGATACCATCACTTGATGGTGGACGGCTCGAATTGCCGCTGTTCTGGTTCAACCGTGCCTCCAAATCAGCAACCCTTGACGTAAGTGTGTCAATTTGCTTTTGTTGATGTCCTATAATCGACAATAGATTTTTTATAAGAACATGGCAAGATTCGATAGTGGTAGGCAGTTCCAACTCAATTGTTTTTGAAACGACAAGTTATGTTTTATTCCAATTTTCTCATAACCCGCCTCCGGCGGGTGCTAAACAGTTACGTAAATAGGCCAATTGATTTTCCATAATTTCCACCAGTTGCTGGCGAAGTGCACGATGTTTCCCCCAAACGCCCTTATCACTGATCAAGAATACTTTTAACAACACCAACAAGTAACTTAGCCCACATTTAACACTGGTTTAATCAGTGTGCAGACGCAACACCCTTACCTTTTCCCCCCAATTCCGTCCTCGTCGCCGTCCAAGCGATCAGGATGCGCTATGCCATTTATTAACCTGCACACTTACACACAATGAGACAATTTTTATGCTCTATTTTGTTGAGTCTCACCGCGTTGGTAGCGGTGGCCCAGCAAACGCTTACCTTCCAGATCAGTACCGCTTCTGACGATTTGGAGGAATACCTGCCCGGCCCCAACCAAACGCAGACGGTGGGTACATTGGATGTCGGCAGCTCCGACCTGGAATTTGGTGCCGAGGCCGCTGACAACATTGATCCGCAACTGGTGGGCCTGCGCGAGGCCGAATCATACGACGGTTCGCCCGCCGGGGCTGCTAAACTAATCGTGGAATTTATCCCGGCGGTAGTTGTATCCGTACAAGTGAACAGTGCCGACGATGACCTGGAAGAATATCTGCCCGGTGCCAACCAGACCCAAACGGTAGGTTATGTGGATGCGGGCAGCTCCGACCTGGAACTGGGCAATGAGGCCGCTGGCAATATTGACCCGCAGCTCGTGGGGGTGCGTTTCAAGGGCCTGAATATCCCGCCGGGCGCGCTCGTCAAAAATGCCTACCTGCAATTTCAGGTGGACAATACCAATAAGAACACCGACCCGACCAATATCTGGATCACGGCGCAGGACGAGGCCAACCCGCTGACCTTTGATACCAACATTACCTACAACATTTCCTCCCGCCCCACGCTGAACGACTCCGTCTATTGGGGCATCCCGGCTGGCTCCTGGGCCACCACCGGCGAACAAGCGGCCGACCAACGCACCCCCAATCTGGCGCAACTGGTGCAGGCAATGGTCAATCGGCCGGATTGGGCTTTGGGCAACAGCATGGTCTTTTTGCTCTCCGGTACGGGCCTGCGCGAAGCGGAATCCTTCGATGGCTTGCCCGCTGGTGCGCCACAACTGGTCATTGAGTACATCCCGTCCGTCACCGCCACTTTTGCCGTCAGTGTGGAAGATGACGACCTGGAAGAATATATCGCTGGCCCCGGCCAGACCCAGCCGCTGGGTACGGTAGACGTGGGCAGCTCTGACCTGGAACTGGGCAACGCATCGGCTGGCAGCAAGGACCCGCAGCTCGTGGGCGTTCGCTTCCCGAACGTGACGCTGGCTCCCAATGCGGTCGTCAACCACGCCTATCTCCAGTTCCAGGTCGATAACACCAGCAAAAACACTGACCCGACCAACATCTGGATCAAGGCGCAGGATGCGGACAATCCGGTCGCGTTCGACGATATGCAACTCTTCTCCATCACTTCCCGGCCGACGCTCCAGGATTCAGTGTATTGGTCTATTCCGGTCGGTTCCTGGACGACTATCGGCCAAAGCGGACCAGACCAGCGTTCTGCGGATATTGCCCCGCTCGTCCAGGCATTGGTGAACCGCAACGGCTGGGCCAGCGGCAACGCGATGGTATTCACGCTCTACGGCACCGGTCTGCGCGAGGCGGAATCGTACGAGGGCTTGCCGGAAGGTGCCACCAAACTTATCATCGAGACTTTGGGCGGTAATGGCGGCGGCGATACTACCGTCTCCGGCAATGTGACCACCACCTACCCCATCCAGCGCCAGGCCAGCTGGTCTTACCTGGATGATGGCCTGCTGCCTGCTGCCAACTGGACGGCCATTAACTTCAACGACACCACCTGGGCCTTTGGCAACAGTGCCTTTGGCTACGGACTGCCCAGCTTGGCCACTGCGGTCGCTTTTGGCAGCGATGCCGCCAATAAGTATATCACGACCTACTTCCGTAAGCGCATTGAAATAGCCGACCTCAACGCCTTGCCGACCAATCTGGAGCTCCAAATCCGTTTGGACGACGGGGCCATTGTCTATGTAAATGGGGTGGAGGTGAAGCGTATTAATCTGCCCACTGGGGCCATCGGTGCGAACACGCTGGCCACGCTGGACGTGACGGGCAACCGGGAACAGGCCTTTTTTACCTTCGATGTGCCAAAAACGTTCTTTCAAAATGGCACCAACGTCATCGCCGTAGAGGTACACCAGTTTGCGGCCAACAGCCCGGATTTGGTGTTTGACCTCTCGTTGGTCAATCCGGTGGGACCGACTAACACGAGCAACCTCGGTTGCCAAGGGCCAAACGACTTGCACATCGGCTGCTTCACGTCGCTGCTGCCCCGCGATCAATTCCAGATTATGGAAATTCCTACGGCCCACGCTTTCCAGTTCGTGGCCCAGGCGGGCGATGCCTATACGCTGAACACCGGCAGTTTGCCCGAAAATTTTGACTTCACGGGCTACGTGCCAGCCGATGGTTTCAACAGCCGCCAAGGCCATCTTTCGATCAACCACGAACTCAGCCCCGGCGGGGTGTCTGTCCTCGACCTGGGCTTTGACTATTTCAACGGACTGTGGACAGTGGATAGCTCCGGCTCGGTTGATTTCGCATAAGAGCCGAAAGAGTAAATATATGACCACCATAACCTGGATAGCTCCGGCTCGGTTGATTTCGCATCCGTGGCAGGTACGGTCCACAACTGTTCCGGCACCGTGACCCCTTGGGGCACTGTCGTTACCTCGGAGGAAAACGTCCCCACCAGCGGCGACCTCAACGGCGACGGCTACATTGACATCGGTTGGAATATTGAGATTGACCCGTTAACGCGCAAAATTCGAGATTACGGCAACGGCCCGCAAAAACTCTGGGCGATGGGCCGCATGAGCCACGAGAATGTCGTGGTATCACCCGATCAAAGGACGGCCTACGAAGGCGAGGACAGTCCCACAGGTGGAGTTTATAAGTTTGTGGCCAATACTGCGGCCAACCTGAGCAGCGGCTTGCTGTATGTGCTGAAACTGGACCAGCCGATGGTGAACGGCGAACCAACCGGCACCACTGGCACGTGGGTACTGGTGCCCAACACAACGGTGCAGGAGCGCAACGTGACCGCCCAGTTCGCCGCCGCCAACGGCACGACTTTCAATGGCGTGGAAGATGTGGAAATCAATCCGCTGACTGGTCAAATCTACTTTTCTGTGAAGGGTGTGGGCCGCGTGTATTGTCTGACCGACAATGGCACCACGGTGGCTGGTTTCGAGACGTTCGTGGGCGGTAAGGCCTATCGCGTAACAATTGACAATGAAGTAGTTACCGAAGATTGGGGCTTGGGCATCGATAACTTGATCTTTGACGACCGGGCCAACCTCTGGGCTTTGCAGGACGGTGGCCGCAACCACATTTGGGTAGTACGCCCCGACCACACGCAGGCTGCTCCAAAGGTAGAAGTGTTTATGCACACGCCCTTTGGCTCCGAGCCGACTGGTATGACCTTCACGCCGGACTACCGTTATATGTTCCTTTCGTTGCAGGCTCCCAGTGCCAGCAATACGGCCCCCCAAGACGACGTATCCAGCCAGACGAAAGTATTCAATAAGAGTACGGCAGTGGTCGTGTCGCGTATGGCCTATCTGGGTAGCCAGCAAATGGTGGCCGTGCAGGACCCTGCGTTACGGGGAGGCGTGGTGAAAATCTACCCCAACCCTTTCAGCGACGAGACCAATATCGCATTGGAATTGGAGGAGGCCGCGCAGGTCCGCCTCGAATTATTCGATCAACTGGGTCGCTTGGTGGAGGTGCTGACCACGGGCCGTTTGGAGCGGGGGCCGCACTCTTTTGTGTCTCAACCGACCACGGCGGGTATTTATTTCTGCCGCATTCTGGTGAATGGCCAAGCGAGCGTAGCTAAGTTGATTAAGCAGTAACTGCACGTTATGTCATTCCACGCTTCACAGCTTTTATGACACCCGATGAATAATTATTAGGTCCGATAGGAGCCGTCCCGATAATCCGGGACGGCTTCTGCTTTTTGCACCACTTTTCTAACCTCATTCTAAGCCAGGCTGTCGGTTTTTTGGCTTTCCTTTGTTTCTTCAAGCCAAATTTTTGGCCATCTTTTCCCATGAAAAAACTCTTTTATCTCGGTGCGCTCGGCCTGCTCCTCTTTGAAGTAGCCAAAGTGTATTTCATTATGCCTATGCCCGGCAGCCAAAAAATGGACAGCCTGCCCGTGGCCTACTTCCTGCACCAGTGGCGTTGGGTGTTCCGCTTGGGATTGGGCGCGTTGTTGCTAATTGGCCTTCGGCCCGCGTTTCGCTCCGCGCGTTGGGGTGTGGTGGCGGCATTGGCTGTGGTGGGCGGAGTGGCGTATATGTTTAATGTACAGATGACGGCGGACAAGATGTTCCTCCCACCGACCCTTCGCTTGGCAGATGTTAGCACGAATGTGGTACCGTTGGACAAATTGGTGGTCGGCTTTGCCGATACGACCGGGGCCGCAACCGCTTATCCAGTTCAATACATGGGCTATCACCACCAAGTGCGCGACCAAGTGGGCAACACAGCGGTGATGGTGACTTATTGCAATGTTTGCCGCACGGGACGGGTTTTTTCGCCGTTGTTAAACGGCCAAGCCGAACAATTTCGGCTGGTGGGCATGGACCACTTCAACGCTATGTTCGAGGATGCCACTACGGGTAGTTGGTGGCGGCAGGTCTCGGGCGAAGCGGTGGCCGGGCCGTTGCACGGCACCCAGCTCGCGGAGTTGTCCAGCAACCAGACCACGTTGCGGGAGTGGCTGGTCTTGCACCCGAACAGCCAGGTGATGCAACCCGATAGCACTTTCGCTACCGACTACGCCGACATGGACAGCTACGACCTTGGACTGGGCCGAGGCCCACTCACCGGCACCGATACGCTCTCGTGGAACGATAAATCGTGGGTAGTGGGCTTGCAGACCAGTCCACACGCCGCCAAGGCCTATGATTGGAACCGGCTGAAACGCGAGAGGGCCATCAACGATACTATAGGCGACCAACCCGTTGTGGTGGTGCTGGCGGCAGATGGGCAGAGTTTCTTTGCCTTCCGGCGACCCAATTCAGCGGCGATTTTTTCTTTGCAACAGGACACTTTGGTTGGCGCAGACCAGGCTTGGCGATTGACAGGTCAAGCCATTACCGCCGCGACGGATGACTTGCCAAAACTACAGGCTTACCAAGAGTTTTGGCATAGTTGGCGGACTTTTCACCCTTACACAACGCGGTATTAACATTGAGTATTTGAAGAGTGAGTATTTGAATATCTGAGCATTTGATCAAGTACTCAAATATTTAGATATGCAAATTCTCAACTATTTCACCATCATTTTCCGCACTGCGTTATCGGTTGGCGTTTGCAATTGATAAAAAAAGACCCCGCTGGCCTCTGAGTCGCTTTTATGGATAGGCAAACTATGCAGGCCAGCAGCGTAATCAGCGGTATGCACGTAGATCGTCCGTTCCGCCGTATCAACAATGCGGAGTGTCGCGGTGGTCGCCACCGGCAAGCGAAATCCGATCGCTGTTTGTTCGGGAAAAGGATTGGGCGTGCAGGGGAATAGCTCGAAACGGTCAGGTATGGCGTTGGTTGGCCCAAAGCGTAGTTTAACATCCATTGGCCGGGTCACATCTGCCGCAGGGTAGGCTTCCGCTGGCGTGATTCGCCCCGATAAATAGAGCAGCTGACTCAAGCGGCCCGCCTCGCGGGCGCGGAACCGGACGGTAAATTCTGCCATTGCTGCTGAGCGTGGGGCGTTAAAGCTAGTCGTCAGGGCAGCGTGGGCAACAAAGACGGCAAAGTTATCGGCTTGCATCGTTGCGCCGGGCTTGATGTCTACCACCTCCAATCCCGTGATGCTCTAACGTAAACTGGTAGCCCGCCACGGCTGCGGTGGCCCGAAACGTCACCTCCACTGTCTCGCCGGGCTGGACCGCTCGGTCGGTGGTCTCCAGTCACAGGGTACCCATTGTTCGGTCGTCGACTGACTCAAATATACCGGGAGAAGCCGATTCATTCACGTCGCCGATCTTGATGCCCACAAAGTTGTTAGCTTGATTATCCACACTGCGTGTTTCCGGAAAAGCCGTTTGGAAGGGATTGCTGAGATTAGGGAAGACAAACGATTGGTCCACGAATCGCCATGATTTGGTGGCCGGTAAGCTGTCTTGGTAGATGCCGAGAATGAGTTTGCGCAATTCTACGATGTCGAGCGCGGTGACGGAGCCTGATTTATTGGCGTCGGCAGCAATAATCTTGTAGGGCGAACCAGGTGATTCTATGCTGGCCGCGCGGTAGTTGCGGACTCTGGTAGGATAGTGGAGACACTTGTGTGTTCCAGCGCACCCAAGCGGTCTTCCGGTGGTTGTTGATCGTGGTTTGCAGGGCAAAGCGGTATTTTTGTCCAATGGCTACTGCCCGTTGGTCAAAGGTGCGCACGGTGCCACCGGAGTAGTTTGGGGTGTTGGCGTTGTCAAAGAATAAGGTGCCGGATGCGGGTTGTTGGGCCAACGGCAGATTGGTTGTGTTGCTGTTGATCACCGTTTCTTGCGCACCATCGCCGTGATAATCGAAACTCGTACAGTTCGTCACAATAACATCATCCGGGAAGCGGACATAATAGTCCTGAAAATTTTGCACATTAATCCGCTGGGTACACGTTACACTGTCGCCGGTCGCTTCCCGGAGGCGGAAGTTGCGGATGATCTGGCCGTGGCGGCAAGCCGTGTCAAACTGTGTGTAATCAACTAAAATTTCCAGAGAATCGGCTTTGCAGGAGCGAGCTAGCAGTCCGCCATAGGTGGCCAGCGTCACATCGAAGCTGTCGCACGACACCATCACATCCGGGGGCGGCGTACATTGAAGCGGATGGGGATCGGTCATATGTACGTGCACGGTGCATTCATCAGTATAAATACTATCGACATGCAAACCGACTGCTTCTAGTGGTGGCGGCGCATCGTACACGCGCAGCCGGAGCGTTAGCGTGTGCGCCAATATCGGCGCAGCAAAAAGAGGCGGCGTCATAAAATTGGCCATCGGGCTGGCAGTTATTGGGCAATTGGCGGCGCACTTTGAAAAACACCCCGTTGCAACCGTCGCTGGAACCTGCACTAAGGCTATCGGCGCGTAAGGCGAAAGTACCGTCATTGGCTAATTGCACCTTCAAAAATGGCCGACACAGTGCCGTGGGCGGTATTCTATCCGCGACGACCAGGGTAAAAGTACAACTACCGGTATTGCCACAGGCATCCGTGGCTCTGTACTGGATGGTCGTGGAGCCGGTCGGAAAACCCAGCGAATCCAGGCTGCCCAGCGTATCGCGCAACAATGGGTTATTGCCTGGCCAGTTGCTGACTCGGCCGTTTACCGGGCCACTTGGCCATTGGACCGTAAATTGGCTAATGCCCGAACAGCCATCGGTGATGACGGCGTTGGGCAGTTTGATATTGCCCTGACAGCCAACGCCATTTAGCCGGAGTACCGTAGCGGGCGGGCAAGCAATGCTGGGGGTACCCGCATCCTGCACCTCCAGATTTTGCACGCTGGTGATAAAGGGCGTGGCGGATGAAAATGCACAAAAATCTACTAAATACCAAGTGCGGCGTATGCTCCGGGGTCCCCCGCACAGTACCAGCGTACTGTCACTAAAATCTGTTGCAACGCTACAGGGAGAGGAAGGGTAAATAGACCAGTTTCTGCCGGCAAAGACGATAAAAGGCGACCCGTTGGCCGCCACCGAAAAATTGGTATCGGTACAGGAAAGTAACTGGCTAGGCGGAAATTGCACATCGGCAGTACACACCCAATGAATGGTGATTTTTTGTATGCAGGTATGTTGATTATTGCTGACATCTGTTTACGGTCCAGTGGCGGGAGATGATGCTCCCGGCAGTATTGGTGGAGTCGCAGGTCAGTTGGGTGTGCGTATCCAGGTAAGTGATATTCAGGGTACCGCTACAATTGTCGACAGCACTGGGCCTTGCGGCACTAATACCCAAAGAATCTGCCAAAGTAGGAAGGCGTAAAATCTTTTATGACACAGGGAACAGCGATGTCCGGGCAAGATACCTGCGGAGCAAGGAAGTCTTTTACAGTGATATTGCCCCAACAGCGGGTGCCGGAAAAGGATGACACGCGAAACTGATAGGTTTTGTTCAAATCGCTGGCTGCCAACACGCCCGGTTGCCAGGGGCCGTTGCCAAAAGGCGGCGTTTTATCCAGTTCCACCGGGAAGTTGCTAGAACAGTTGCCAGGAATGAAGTGCAACATCTCCACTTACGAAAGCGTATATGCGCAGTTTGCGTTTACCTGGGCCGTATACACATCTTTACAGTACAGTATCGTGGCAAAATCCCACACGGTAATGGTGAAGGAGCAAGTGGAAGTATTGCCCGCTACATCCAGCGCGACAAAATGGTTCACCGTGACGCCAATGGGAAAATTGGCACCCGACGCTATGCCCAGTGCCTGCACGACAATCACGCCGGGCTGGTCGTCGGTAGCCAGCACTTGGTACTGCACCATTTGTCCGCATTGGCCAGCACTAAGTTGCACTGTATCATCGGCAGGGCAGCTAATGACTGGTGCAATAGAGTCGGTAAGTGCGTGGAATTTGGCAAGAGCGGACAAAGTGGGACTGGCCTGGGCAGATTGGTACGTGGCAAGGCCAAGCAGGCAGACGCCAAGCAGGAAGGAGCGGTTCATAGGCGGAATCATTTGGATGATGTAGAAAAAAAGGTGTAGCCCATAGAACGTTAGCCCATATTACTCGTATATGGTGGCGAGCGCCAAGGCAATGATTCGTCCGCTGCCAACTGGACGATAACCGAACTGGACTCTATATTTCAACCGGGCAAACAGCTCTCCTTTGGAGCCAACTTTGGACAAGTCGGAATAGAGTACGGCCCAGCCAACATCATCTCACCAGACTATTTGAGCCAACTGGCGGACAACACCAACAACAAGGTGACAATAGTAGAAGTAAATGATTTTAAGACTTATATCCCCGAGCGTAGATGGATCAAACAGGTCGTGGTCGAATTTGATGCACACCTGAAATTTTTATCTGCCGTCCCCGGAGGAATTGATATTGAACTGAAAAACTGTCGCGCCAGCCTCTTTAGCCCAACTGTAGAGTAGAGACTCTACCTGACGCATCTTAATCTTTGTACGGGTCATACATATCCGGTGCGGCCATCGCCACGCCAATTGGCCGGAGGTGATGCACGGTTTCGATAGTACCCGCATGGTACGACAGCACGTGCTTGAGTTTTTTATAGCACTCCGGTGCTTCGTCAGCTCCGCCGCCGCGCAGGGCGATCTTCTTTTGTTTCATCTCTTTCTTCACCGCTGGCCAGTCCACCAGGCCTTTGGAAATATACTCTACCCGTCCGCCCCGGTACCGCTTTTTACCGGCGGCCTGGGTACGGCTCATCGCCCGTCCGGCACCATGTACGGTAGAATACAATCCTTCGCGGCTTAGTTTGGAATCTACTCCCTTAATAATCACCGAAATGTCGCTCATAGTGGCCCCCACGAATCCGTACTGTCCCGGAAAAGCCGGGGTCGCGCCCTTGCGCACCACATAGTATTTCTCACCCATGTGCTTTTCTTCCCACAGGAAATTGTGGTGGTTATGTACTTCAAAAGTAGACTTGGCCTGCAAGATTTCCAGCACTTTATTCACTACTACGTCGCGGCCCGCGTAGGCGTAATCGCCCGCGAGGCGCATGGCCGCCAGGTAGTCCTGCCCCAGCGCACCGTCTGCGTCGAACAGAATGGGCGGCGCATCCATGCCACCTTCCGGGGCCGGTTCGTCGAAGTTCTTCCCCTTGGAGAGGGCGATAAAGCCCGTGGTCGTCTTGTGGCCAAAACCCCGCGAACCGAAGTGTACCCCAATCCACAGCCAACCATCCTCGTCCTCGAACAGGTCAATGAAGTGGTTGCCGCTGCCGACCGTGCCGAGTTGGCTCATGGCAGTGGGTAGCATCTTGCGCTGCGGCGCAAAATTCGCTTTGGCAATAGCGTCGAAGACTGGGTGGTCAATCGGCTTGGGGTTGGGGCGGCCCATCCCGAAACCAATCTGTTTGAATATCTCGTCCATCACCTTTTCCGCATCTATATCGGCGGCGCGGAGGTTGGTCTGGCAAGCCTTGTTGCCACAGGCAATGT
>JAYUXG010000150.1:0-4817 GCA_043753125.1 Saprospirales bacterium
AGTCACTGTTCGAAAGTCTTGGCTTGCTACCCGAAAAACTCTCTTTGAACGAAATATTCCATAAAGTAATCCACTTTATAGGTCAAGTAGTTTCCCTAAAATTTTTCAAGCCGAAAATGGTAGTAGACCCTGCTACCGGTAGTTTCGAGGTGACCGGGGAATTCTCGCTCGATAAATACACTGCCAAAGAACACAAGGAGGGGTATAATACGCTGGATGAGCTGCTGGAAAAACTGGATATTGACTTAGCTGCCGCCCAGCAGACCGTCTGGATTTTGCTTGATCGTCTCGACGTGGCTTTTGCAGACGACAAAGCCTTGGAACGCCGTGCTTTGCGAGCACTGTTCATGGTCTATAATTCCTTAAAAAGATATGATCAAATACGCTGCAAAATCTTTCTGCGCGATGACATCATGATGAATATAATCTACGATGGACTCCCGGAGGCTAGCCATCTTACTCCGCGAATGACCAATCTTGTTGTTGATAAACACATCCTTTTTAATATCCTCATCAAACGACTACTGAACAATTCCAGTCTCGTTCAACACTATAAGGCAGATGCGGAGGCCTGCTTATTGGACATCGAAAAACAGAATCAACTGTTTTCCGCTGTTTTTCCAGCTACCCTCGAAGAAAATGGAGAAGTGCTTCCCACTTTTGGATGGATTATCAGTCGGATCAGCGATGGCAATGAGCTGTTTACCCCACGCGAATTAGTGCAACTGCTTATTCAGGTCAAAGAACACCAAATCGACCTGTTGCAACTGGGCAATAAAATCCCGGAGGGAAAACTTTTTACATCCAATGCCTTCAAAAAAGCTATCCGGGAAGTCTCTAAGGCTAAATTCGTACACACACTCTTGGCTGAAAATCCGGGCTTGATGGAGAACCTGAAAAAATTTCGGGATGCGCCCCCTCAAGTAAACACCGAATGGATCAGATTGACGCTCAAAGACAACGACGGTAAAGAGCTGGAAGATGTTGACCGATTTGCCACTCGTTTGTCTGAACTTGGTTTTCTAAAGCGAGTCAACGAAACCCAATGGCGTATTCCCTACCTTTACCAATACGCTTTAGGCATCGCTCCGGAAGAGTAAAATCCCAAAAAGAACAGTAGTTTTTGAAACACCAATAACGGATAATCGGTACTCACTCATGCAACGCGTCTATTTCGACAACGCCGCCACCACTCCCATCTCCGAGGAAGTTATCAACGCCATGCTGCCGGTGTTGCGCGGCCAATATGGCAATCCCTCCAGCATTCATGCCGAAGGTCGCAGCGTACGTTCTCTGTTGGAAAGTGCGCGCAAGACCGTGGCCCGCTGTATCAATGCCGGCACGGCTGAAATCTTCTTTACTTCGGGCGGCACAGAAAGCAACAACATGGCCATCAAGTGTGCCGTCCGCGACTTAGGGGTACAACGCATCATTTCCAGCGTCATCGAGCACCACTGTGGCCTGCACGCCATGGAGGCGGTCGGGAAGGTGCAGGGCGTGGCCGTACATTGGCTCCCCGTGGATGCCTGCGGGCATATTTCGTTGGCCGATTTGGAAAACGCCCTGGTGGAAAGCGGCGGCCAGAAAACGCTGGTCTCGTTGATGCACGCCAACAACGAGATCGGTACTATGCTCGACTTGGCAGCGGTATCCGCCCTATGCCGCCAATACGGTGCGCTGCTCCACACCGATACGGTGCAGACCATCGGCCATTTTCCAATGGATGTACAGCAGATTCCGGTCAACTTTCTGTCGGGTGCGGCCCACAAATTCCACGGCCCCAAGGGTGTCGGCTTTATCTACATCAATTCCGCTTCCCCGATCAAGCCTTTTATCGACGGGGGTTCGCAGGAGCGCAATATGCGCGGCGGCACTGAAAACGTCTACGGTATCGTCGGGCTGGCCAAGGCATTGGAACTGGCCTGTACCGAAATGGAGGCGCGCAGCCGCTACATCCTGGAAGTGCGCAACTATCTGCGGGACAGACTGTTGGAGCATTTTGAGGACATCGCTTTTAATGGGGACTACGACGGCCACTGTCTGTATACCGTGCTTAACGTTAGCTTTCCGCCATCGCCCAAAAACGAGATGTTGCTCCTCAACCTCGACATCAACGGCATCAGCGTCTCCGGAGGCAGTGCCTGTACCAGCGGTTCCGAAAAAGGCAGCCACGTGCTGGAAGGTATTGCTGCCGACCCGGTGCGCAAGAGCATTCGCTTTTCGTTTTCGCATTACAACACGAAGGAGGAGGTAGACTTTGTGATAGAGAAATTGAAAACGATCGTTCCTGTTCGGGCCATGGTGACGGGGTAGCAAGAATACGCTCCGTTTGTCATTCTTTCGGGCCATAGCATTTGCTCTTGATGTAACAGACTTCATAACAAATTCATTATCAAACTTTTAACTGCCTATATGCGGAAAAAATTCCGTAATTCCGTTATGTTCAAAATTAACTTTTTTTTCCCTGTTCTTCTTACCGCAGCCACTTTTTTTGCCTGCCAACCCTCCGCTCCTGCGCCCTCCGCCACTTCGCCGTTGACCGTTACGATGGCCAAAGTGAAAAAAGAAAAATGCGTCCGGGATTCGGTTTGCGCTACTCTTGACCTTTCCTATCCGGTGCTGACCGGCGGGGCCAATGCAGCGATCACTAAATCCATCAACGACTCCATCCAAGCCTTTGTATACCTGGCCGCCGAAGCCGATCCGGCCTGGCCCATGCCGCAGGCGTTTGACTCGGCGGGGATGAAATTGTTTGCCCTGTTGGAAGAAGATATCGCCATTCGCGGGTCGGACGCACTGCCCATGTCCTTTACCAATGAATTGAAAAGCAAGGTGGTCTGGCAGACCAACCACTACCTTTCGCTGGAAATGAATACCTGGAGTTTCAGCGGCGGCGCGCACGGTATGTATGGCACCTTGTTGGAGACTTTTGATCTGGCTACTGGCAAACCGCTGGACCTGCATTCCATCATCAAAGACACCACGGCCCTGCGCCCTTTGCTCGAAAAAGCATTTGTCGAGGCCAAGAGAGAGAATGTGCCAGACATTACTTTACAAGAGATGCTGATGCCCGAATTCAAGCAGCTGCCCATGCCAGTCATGTACTGCCTGATGCCAGAGGGGGTGCGCTTTATGTACAATCCATACGAAGTGGCGTCCTATGCGGTGGGCCAGACCGATATTTTACTTACCTGGCAGCAATTGGGGGCTCTGGCGGAGCAGGGAAAATGGCAACCAACAAAATAATGAGATCAATGCCATGAGCGTGGACAAGACCAACCAAAGACACGGGATGGCTATGCCAATGGCCGCGAATGCCTCCCGATTTTCGTTCCTTGGCGCAAATTCCCATTTTATGCGCTACTGTCTCCCGCTCTGTTTTGTCCTCGCTTTGTCCCCGCTTTTCGGGCAAAAAATGCTGTTGCTCGAACGCGCCAATCGCGCCAAGACGACGAAATTGTACGTAGGCCAAACCCTTACCTATGCATTGGTCGGGGATGAAAAGTACTGGTACGAACGTACCATCACTGACTTGCTGCCCGAATCGAGCCTGCTATTGCTGGATAACTTTCCCGTAAAACTGACCAACATCGCGGCCATACGGGTGCGGCGGCGGCCCATCGTGCGCTTGATAGGGGCTACGATATTTACCTTTGGTGCTTCCCTGGCGGTGGCTACTACCGTGGCTGCTCTTTATCGGGATCGGGAGACGCGTTACGGTTTGTTGTACGGTACTGCTGTCGGAAGTATAGCGGGCGGTTATGTGCTGAACACGCGCCGGGTGTTGAAGATGGGGGAAAAGCATCGGCTGCGCATCATCGAAATCAAGTTCGTTGCACCAGGGAAGTGACTATTGCTTAATTGACCCTGGCAAAACCACCATAATCTCTACTTTCAGACCATGAAGAAATCCACCCTGCTTCTTCTCTTTTCCTTCGTCTTGACTGCCCAAACCATAGCCCAGGTCCGACTGGCCCGCCTCTTTTCCGACCACGCGGTGCTCCAGCGGCAAAAGCCGATCCCCGTATGGGGCTGGGCCAAGCCAAACGAACAGGTGACCGTAAGTTTGGCCAAACAGACCCAAAAAACACAGGCCGATACCAGCGGTAAATGGCAGGTTACCTTCGCCGCCTTGGAAGCGGGTGGGCCGCACGCGCTTCGGGTCAGTGCGCCCTCCGGAAAAGTGGAACTCCAGGACCTGCTCATCGGTGATGTCTGGCTATGCTCGGGCCAATCGAACATGGAGTGGACGGTGGCACAGACCGATCATTACGCCCAAGAGAGTAAGAACGCCGATTTTCCGCACATTCGCCATTACAAGGTAGATCATGTAGTGTCTTTAGAACCGGAAAAGGACTTAGCCACGGGCAGTTGGGAAGTTTGTACCGCCAAAACGGTCGGTGACTTTACTGCGGTCGGCTTCTTCTTCGCCCGTGAAGTGTACCAAAAAACCAGTGTACCCATCGGTCTCCTGCATTCCTCCTGGGGCGGTTCGCAGGTGGAAGGGTGGATCAGCAAGGAAGCCATGCTCTCCTCCGCTGCGTTGCGCGATTACGCGCAAAACCTGCCACGCACTTGGCTGGAAGCCGACCTGCGATTAGAAAAAACGATCAAAAAGAAACTGTTGGGCAATCCCGATGCCAATCCAACCCTTGCCGATGAGCAGAGGTACTGGCAGGCCGACTACGACTTTTCCCAATGGCTCACTGCCGACCCGATGTGGCAATGGGATTGGAAAGGGGTCTGGGCCTGGCGCGGCAATGGTTTTATGGGCAAACTGGTGGATATTCCTGCCGACATGACCGATCAAATGACCA
>JAYUXG010000151.1:0-1881 GCA_043753125.1 Saprospirales bacterium
AAAGTAGATACGCTGACTTTCGGCGTGATGATATTTTCCGTGATCGTCATCATCAATGCATTATCGTACTTCCCGGCTCTAGTGTTGGGGCCGATTGCGGAGCATTTTAGTATGTAATTCGGTTATTGGTCAAGTGGGTATTAGTTATAGGGGATAAAACACTGATAATTGGTTTCCATAGCAAAGGCTAATATCTAAAACCACAATTACCTAATCAACCCACTAATAGCCAGTAACTATTAATTAGTAACCACTCAATGGCACATAAATCAAGTCAATCGCTTTTTCAACCCGATCTGGTGCAGGCTGCCCTCTCACAGTCCTTCATCAAACTCGATCCCCGAATCATGGTCCGCAATCCGGTCATGTTCTGCGTGGAAATCGGCACGATCGTCATGCTGGCAGTCACGATCTATACCCTGGCTTCGCCCAATAGTGGACAGGGTTCTTTTGGATACAACCTGGCGGTGTTCCTGATCTTGTTCGCTACGCTGCTGTTTGCCAACTTTGCGGAGGCACTGGCCGAGGCGCGGGGCAAGGCCCAGGCCGAAAGTTTGCGGAAGACCCGCGCCGAGACCCCGGCCAAACGCTGGCGCGGCGAGGGCGTGTCCCTGGAACCCATTTCTTCGGCATCACTGCGCCAAGGCGACTTTTTCTACTGCGAAGCAGGCGATACCATCCCCACGGACGGGGAAATTGTGGAAGGTCTGGCTACTATCGACGAAAGTGCTATCACTGGCGAATCGGCCCCGGTGATCCGCGAGGCGGGCGGCGACAAATCGAGCGTGACCGGCGGCACCAAGGTGCTGTCCGACCACATCCGGGTGCTGGTGACCGCCGCTCCCGGCGAGAGCTTCCTGGATAAAATGATCGCGCTGGTGGAAGGTGCCAAACGGCAAAAAACCCCCAACGAGATTGCGCTGACCATTCTGTTGGCCGGGTTTACCATCGTGTTCGTCATCGTGTGCGTTACCCTGCAACCATTCGCTGCTTACGCCAACACCCCGATCACTATTGCGGCGCTCATCTCGCTGTTCGTCTGCCTCATCCCAACCACCATCGGCGGGCTGCTGTCAGCCATTGGCATAGCGGGTATGGACCGTGCGTTGCGCGCCAACGTAGTCACCAAGTCCGGTAAGGCCGTGGAGACCGCTGGCGACCTGGACGTGCTGCTGCTGGACAAAACCGGCACCATCACCATCGGTAACCGTAAGGCGACCCATTTCTATCCGGCACAGGGAGTACAACCAGCGGAATTTATACGGTATGCGGCTCTGTCGTCGCTGGCCGACGATACGCCGGAAGGCAAGTCCATCGTGGAACTGGCGGGCAAAGAAGTAACCCAACGCCTGAACCTGAACGGTGCTAAAATGATCAAGTTTACCGCTGAAACCCGCAGTAGCGGCGTGGACACTGCCGATGGCCAGCGCATTCGCAAGGGTGCCCTGGATGCCATCCGCCAGCTCAGTGAACGCGCCGGGAACACTTTCCCAGCGGATATTTTGACCCAGACGCAAGCCATCGCTTCGCAAGGGGGTACGCCGCTGGTGGTGTCGGTGGACGATAAAATACTGGGCGTGGTGGAGTTGCAGGATATCATCAAGCCCGGCATCCGCGAACGCTTCGAGCGCCTGCGCAAGATGGGCGTGAAAACAGTGATGGTCACCGGTGACAACCCATTGACCGCCAAGTACATCGCCGGAGTGGCCGGGGTGGACGATTTTATCGCCGAGGCCAAGCCGGAGGACAAAATGCAGTACATCCGCGATGAGCAGGCTGCCGGAAAACTGGTAGCCATGATGGGCGACGGCACCAACGATGCGCCCGCCCTGGCCCAAGCCGACGTAGGCGTGGCCATGAACAGTGGTACGCAAGCGGCTA
>JAYUXG010000152.1:0-4815 GCA_043753125.1 Saprospirales bacterium
CGACTAGGGCATTGAAATGTGGAAAACAAGCACTTAGTGACCCTAAACAGTGATATTTTTATTTACAATTAACCGTGTGGCTAAACGTGCATACCTCAACTTGCCGGAGAGCTTGGCCCGACCTGTGGCAGAGCGGTTACAGAGACCGCCGTATAACTCCATCATGCGATAGGTTGCGCAGTTTATAACTCAATCGTACCTTTGTAAAAATTTTCCAACATGAAAGTTGTAAAAGTTGTTGACCAGGATGTCGCTCCTAAAGTCGATACCCAATACATAGCGGAACAGTTCGCCGAAGTGCAAAACGTCGGTATCGTATATATATGTACCAGCGAAGGAGAAGAAGATGATGAATGGATCGACGAAGTATCAGGGAGGCGTCATATCGTCATTAATCTGCCTTACCTGGAAGTCAAACAGTTAGCAGATGTCAGGCCATTGATGCTGGCGAAGGCAAAAGAGCGGCTGGGGATGGTGGCATAAAAGTCGGAACTGACGTATGCTTCTCAACAACCTCAACATTTTAAACCCCACTCAACAATTTTCACAACACCTCCGCCACCACGAAAATGCTCCCAATGACCACCACCAGATCGTCCGGTGCGGCGGCGCGACGGGCGGCCCGCAAAGCACCTCGCACAGAAGCGTAAGCACGGCCATACAGCTGGAAAGCAGCGGCTGTCTTGCGCAGTAACTCTGCGTCCAGGCCGCGCGGAATATCGGCTTTGGCAAAATAATACCGGGCGGCAGGGGGGAACAAACATAGGACCTGCTCTAAGGATTTGTCGTTTACAAACCCCGTCACGATGTGCAACCGGCGAAAAACCAGACTTTGGATTTCCGCAAAGGCCAGCCGCAGGCCCGCCTCGTTGTGCGCACTGTCGCAAAGGACCGTGGGGTGCTGCCCGATCACCTGCCAGCGTCCCTGAAAGCGCGTCAAGGCCCGCAAATTCCCAAACCCCTGTCGGATGGTGGAAGGCAACGAAACATTCTGCATTCTGTACTCCGTACTCCGCATTCCATATTCCCCATTCCCCATTTTCTCCAGTGCCTGTAGCGCAGTGGCCACATTTTTGTTTTGGTAAGGGCCAACCGTGTCCACCAACAAATTTTCCAAGTAAATTTTTTCGTCTTTAAAAACGTCATAGACCGTAGATTTCCAAGCGTTTGTGCTTTTTTCCACCAACCGGAAATGTTGATCGGCAAACACGATGGGCGCACCTACGGCAGCAGCCCGCGCCTGAAAAACGGGGGCCGATTCCGCCTGTCGCTCCCCGATTACCACGGACACGCCCGCCTTGATGATGCCCGCTTTTTCGCCAGCGATGAGCGGCAAGGTGTCGCCCAGCAGGTTTTGGTGATCATAGCTGATGTTGGTGATGACGCTCAACAGTGGCGTGATCACGTTGGTGCTGTCCAGCCGCCCGCCCAGCCCAACCTCGATGATGGCGATGTCCACCTGCTCGCGGGCAAAATGGTCGAAGGCCATGGCCACGCACATCTCGAAAAAAGAGGGCTGGATGGCTTCGAGGGCAGGGTGATGCCGGGCGACAAAATCCACCACGCGCTGCCGGGCAATATACTGGCCGTTTATCTTGATCCGCTCCCGAAAGTCCTTATAATGTGGGCTGATGTAGAGGCCGGTTTTCCAACCCGCTGCCTGGCAAACAGCAGCCAATAGGTGGCTGACCGATCCTTTGCCATTGGTGCCAGCCACGTGGATCGTCGGAAATTTGTCCTGCGGATTGCCCAAATGGTCGCACAGGGCTAAGGTATTATGCAGGTCATTTTTGTAGGCCGCCGCCCCAATGCGGTGGTAGACCGGCAGGTGTTGGTATAAGTAATCGAGGGTCTCACGGTACGACATTTGCATAGCTAAATGGCTGGTGTGCCAGTGGTGCATCCTGTTTTGTTGATTGAAACAGCAAATGTGGCAATTTTATCGTTTGCCTTTGGGTTAAGCAGCTGAGAATTGCCACTTTTGTGCTGCCTGACTCTGACCTTCTACTACCATTGTTGCATGAAAATCCTGCTGGTTTGCCCTAGTCAAATCCCGATAAGCACTTATGAAGATGCAGAACGGGTGGCATGGTGGTTGGGCAAAGAGTTGGCTGCGCGTGGACACGAAGTAACTTTTTTGGCGAAAAAAGGCTCCGAATGCCCTTTTGCGGCGATGGTCCATTGGGATGATAAAAAGGCTCTCGATGCTCATATACCGCCCGGAACCGATCTGGTGCATTTCCATTCCTCGCCCAAAGCGATTCCACCGGTGCCGTACCTGATCTCCTGCTACGAAAACAGTACCACCCCCTGCTCTTTTGACCACAATACCGTTTTTCTATCGGCCAAGCACGCCCAACTGCATGGTGGCGAAGTGTACGTACCACCCGGTATGGACTTTGACGAATATGGCCACCCCAACCTGACGGGCAAACGTCCTTATTTTCATTTTTTGGGCAATGCTGCCTGGAGTGGCAAAAACGTGCGTGGAGCCATTGATTTGGCCACGCGGGTGGACGGGCGGCTGCACGTGATCGGTGGCACCCGGGTCAATTTTCGGAAGGGCCTGCGCATCACCCTTAGCCCCAGCGTCCGGTTTCATGGGGTGCTCAGCGGGCCAGGCCGCAATGCACTGCTTGGCACATCGCAGGGTTTCATTTTTCCGGTCATCTGGCACGAGCCGTCGAGCCTGGCTGTGGCGGAGAGCTTGTATTTCGGCTGCCCGGTGTTCGGAACGCCTTATGGTGCCTTGCCTGAAGCACTGGGCCAACGGATAAACACTCGGAAAGCACAGGCCGGCAACGGCACCCTGGAGGCCTTTTTTTCCGATTTCGGCTGCCTGTCAGTGAAAAAATCAGAACTGGTGGAGGCCCTTAAAAACGCTAATTCGTACGACCGCGCCAAGTGCCACGAATGGGCAGTGGCCCATTTCTCCGCCAGCCGGATGACCAATGATTATTTACGCCTGTACGAAAAAGTACTGGCGGGGAGGCCGCTGCATACCAAGCCACCCGTGCTCGCCGAAGTTCCGGACGACAAGCCTTTGCCGATCCGGGAGTAGTTTTTGTGGAAGATTTTGGGGTTTTAGTTCAACAAATTGACTGACTATGCTGTTTCTACGCCTGACAACCCTCTTACACCCTTTTAAGTGCCGAAGCCGTTTGACGTAGGTACCGGGCTTTGGCGGGTGAAAAAGACTGATAGACAGCAGTTTGCCTGAACGAAGTGCCACGTTCACGAACGCTGCGCCGCTCACTTCTCTCACTACTCTTACCTCTCCCACAATGGCTCCTTGGCTGAGTTACACATTGGTTACGCTGGCCGCTTATGGCGGCATGGAATTTATGGCTTGGTTCACCCATAAGTATGTCATGCACGGTTTTTTGTGGCAGTGGCATGAAGACCACCATCGCCCTAAGCACCTGAAAGAAGGTTTTTTTGAGAAAAACGACCGTTTTTTCCTGGTGTACGCCCTCCCGTCTATGATGTGCTACATCATCGGCAACGTAACCGCCCATTTCTGGGTCACTTTCATTGGGGTCGGCATTTCACTGTATGGACTGACCTACTTCCTCATCCACGACGTGTACATTCACCGCCGCTTTTCATGGTTCCGGCGGTTGGACGGCAAATACTCCCGTGCTATTCTGCGGGCACATGGGGCGCACCACGCCAAAACGGGGAAAGAGGATAGCGAATCCTTTGGGTTGCTGGTGGTGGACACCAAGTTTTTCAAAAAGCGCAACCGCCAGGAAGAAGAGCAATTGATAAAAAACAATGAACATTGATTCAAAAGGCAATTGGCAATGGCAATCAATCGCTTATGGAAAGTTTAGCCTAAACCGTTTTCAGTGACGTACTTAAATAAAAATGCTTTATCTTTGCACCTGCGCCGGGCGACCAGCTCCTGCAAAACCTCCCCAGGGCAGAAATGCAGCAAGGATATGTGGTCGTAGCGGTGTGTCTGGCGCTTTTTTTAAATGTGGTCAAGGCGGTTGAATGCAGCGTATGTGATTTTTTAATCACGACCTCCATCGTCCTCCTTGACCACATTTGTTTTTTTCCGCCCACCAAATATTGTTTAATCTTTACCATCGGATACCTATGGAATTCTTCATTGATACCGCCAACCTCGACCAAATCCGGGAAGCCAAAGAATTGGGCATACTGGACGGCGTGACGACCAATCCCTCCCTCATGGCCAAAGAAGGTATTATGGGAGAAAAAGAGGTGTTTAAGCACTACCGGACCATTTGCGAGATCGTAGGTGCCGACCAGGATGTAAGTGCCGAAGTCATCTCCACGGATTACGCTGGTATCATTGCGGAAGGCAAGATACTGGCCGAACTGCACGAAAATATCGTGGTAAAAGTCCCGATGATCCGCGACGGTATCCGGGCCATTGCCTACTTCACGGAGCAGGGTATTCGCACCAACTGCACCCTCGTCTTTTCGGCGGGGCAGGCCATCTTGGCTGCCAAAGCAGGGGCCACTTATCTATCGCCCTTCGTGGGCCGCGTGGACGACATCTCGTGGGACGGTATCGCGTTGATCAAAGAAATTTACGAGATTTTCAATGTTACGGGCTATGAGACAGCCATTCTGGCGGCCAGCATCCGCAGTCCGTTGCACATCGTTCAGGCCGCCAAGGCGGGTGCCGATGTGGTGACCTGCCCACTCAGTGCTATGCTCGGTTTGCTCAACCACCCCCTCACCGACATCGGCCTGGCAAAATTTCTGGCCGATCATAAGGGGTAAGGGTAAGGGGAGTGTTTTTAACGAGGGAGGAGCCATAGGCAGTTTTTTCAAACTGCC
>JAYUXG010000153.1:0-4813 GCA_043753125.1 Saprospirales bacterium
TGGCAATCTGGAAGACAGAGCAGGTGTAAAAATTGGCAGTCTGGAAAATTTGGCTGCTGCTGGAAATAAAGGCGAACTACTGAATGCACAGCAGACTATCCTTTCATACGCTGATACGGCCATCCAGATTGGTGACCAGATTGTCGAAATACAATGGTCTGGAAAAGTGGACGGTCATTTTACCAGCCTGTGCATAGTTAGAGCGTCCGGTCTTGTTTGGGACAATTTGCTTACTGGCGTGGTAATCATCAAAGAAGATGGTTTACATCCGCCCAGCCAATTTGAAAGTATGGACAGGGCTACTACGAAAACTTACCAGCAATACTGGAATGTATACTGGATAGGCGGTGGACTTAGAGGTCAAATAGGTTACACGATCATGATAAGATACTATTGTTCGACCAACAAAGTATGCTCTACTGACCGAACTGATTGGGGTAATATGGCCCTTGGTAGTGTCCAATCTGAAAGCAAAATACTGGTGAACTCTGGTGCCGCTTACGGGCAGATTCAGTATGCGCTCGGTCTGGCCACACCAGTCGCATCAGTTACTTTCAATAATGCGTCTTTTAGTGTTTCCGTGTCCGGGATTGGTTCTTCTATAATACAGAATGGTACTAAAAGCCTGTACCCTTGATAGAAGTATATTCTAAACAAAGATGCCAAGGCATAGATAAAACAATCTCTTAAACCAAATGAAACAAGTAGATGTATTGTTGGAGCAGGCAATAGATAAGCCTGCTCCTTTCTATCACCTGGTGGCTATATATGTTTTCGTTGCTGGAAGCAAAAGTATAGTGTGCAACAATTAGCGTTTTTATCACACTTTTAAATCTTTCAAATAATGAAAAACGTTTTTTTAAAACTTACTGGATTTCTTATTATGGCTGTTTTTATTACTTCTTGTAATAAAGAAGATGGACAAGCACAAATACCAGAAGAAAAATATGCCAAGGAAATAAGTTTTTTAGTGAACGAATGGCAGTTTGACAGAAAAGAAATTAAGGTCATAGGCCATGAAATCATTGCACAAGGAGATATCATCTTTGATGGCGACCATTTTTGGAGCCATGTATCTGATGCAGAAAATTTGCAGGATGAAGTTAATGTCGAAGATCGACAGCATCGTTGGCATGGAACACTTATCAGTACTCCTAATCCGCCCCGCTGGATTACTTTAAGAGTATTGCCAAGTGCATCTGCGTGGGCAGCACAAGTGCAGTTGGCTGCTGATGCATGGAATGCACGTAAATCGAAAATTCGCTTTGCTTGCCAATCTGCTTCACAAGAAGTCGAAACAGCGGGCGCAATCAACATCAAAGCGGTAAATTTTGGTAGTGGTAATTCAGCTAATATTGCTGCAGGAGAATGGCCATCAGGAGGAAACCCGGGTATTCGGATTAGAATAAATACAACAGGTCCAGCTACTAACCAAAAACAGAAACGATATACATTAACGCATGAAATCGGCCATTGCGTTGGATTATGTCATACTGATAGTAATGATGACTATGTTATGACCAATATTTCTTTCAGCTGTCAAAATTTTCTTGATCCAAGTTCAGTAATGCGCCAAGGCAACAACGAATGGACTGACTTTTCATCTTGCGATAAAGAAGCTATTAAGGCACTTTATGGACAGTTGCCTCAATAGTCATGATAAAACCTAATAAATATTTCCAGAGCGGACGAAGATTCGTCCGCTCTTTTTTATTATTTAAACTCTGCTATTCCAATAAATCACCCCTGTAGTCAAATGCCTGTCAAAAACCACCTCCTCCAAAACCTTCTCCTATTTCCCCTGTTCCCTTCATTTTCCGCCCGCTAATACCTACCTTTGTGGCGATTTTTGGTTTTCGTGACTAATCCCCTCGGAATTGCGTAGTTAACCTTTCTCCTCTCCATGAGTGATCCGATCCAGCATGAGTGCGGTATCGTCGTGATGCGGCTGTTAAAACCTATCGAATATTATCAGCAGAAGTATGGGACTCCCTTCTATGGCGTGCAAAAAGTGCAGCTGATGATGCAGAAAATGCGCAATCGAGGGCAAGATGGAGCCGGTATTGCCACGATCAAACTGCACCCAAAGCCCGGCCAGCGTTATATCAGCCGAAAACGCAGCTGCTCGTCCAACTACCTCACCGATCTCTTCGATATGGTCTGGGCGCGCCTCAACCAAGTGACCCCGGAACAGCGGCAAGACCCGGCCTACCTCAAAGAACACGTACCCTACACCGGCGAAGTGCTGATGGGTCACCTCCGCTACGGCACCCACGGCGACAACAGCATCGAGCGGGTACACCCCTTCCACCGACAGAACAACTGGATCACCCGTAATCTGCTGATGGCCGGCAATTTCAACATGACCAATGTGGATGAGCTGTTCCAGGAGCTGGTCACCCTCGGCCAATATCCCAAGGAAAAAAGCGACACGGTGACGGTGCTGGAAAAGATCGGCCACTTTCTCGACGACGAGGTGCAACGCCTGCATACTTGGTATAAGCCTGACGGTCACTCCAACCCTGATATCAACCGGTTTATTTTTGAAAGCCTGGATATTCAGCGGCTGCTGCGTCGGGCCTCCAAAAAGTTCGACGGCGGCTACGTCCTCGGCGGCTTGATCGGCCACGGCGATGCCTTCCTGATGCGCGACCCCAACGGCATCCGCCCTGCTTACTGGTATATGGACGACGAGATCGTGGTCGGGGCTTCCGAGCGACCCGCCATTCAGTCGGTATTCAATGTGCGTTATGCGCAGGTACAGGAACTCCAGCCCGGCCACGCCCTGATTATGAAGTACAATGGTCAGGTCAACGAACTGCCGTTTGTGGAGCCGCGCGAGAAGCGGGCCTGTTCGTTCGAACGTATTTATTTCAGCCGGGGCAACGACCGGGAGATCTACCAGGAACGCAAGCAACTGGGCGCGCAACTGGCCCGTCCGGTGTTGGAAGCCGTGGATTTCGATTTGAAGCATACTGTTTTTTCCTACATCCCCAACACCGCTGAGGCCGCTTTTTATGGTTTGGCCGAAGGCTTGGAAAGGGAAATAAACCAGTGGAAACAAGCACAAATCCTGGCGGCGGGCAGTGCATTAAGCCCGGAAAAATTGAACGATATACTGGCCGTGCGGCCCCGCGTGGAGAAATTGGTCCACAAGGACGAAAAGCAACGCACTTTTATCGCCGACACCAAAGCCCGCAACAGCATGGTGGGTTTTGTCTACGACGTGACCTATGGTTTGGTGGAAGATGGCGTGGACACGCTCGTGCTGCTCGACGACTCCATTGTGCGCGGCACGACCCTCCGCGACAGCATCGTGAGCATCACCGCTCGCCTACAGCCCAAGCGCATTATCATCTTGAGCAGCGCGCCACAAATTCGCTTCCCCGACTGCTACGGCATTGATATGAGCAAAATGCGCGACTTCGTAGCCTTTCAGGCCCTGGTACAGTTGCTGTACGAATCCGGGCAAGAACAGCTGCTGCAAGAGGTCTATCAGCGTTGCAAACAGTCGGAAAACCTGCCGGTAGAAATGGTGCAAAATGAAGTCGTCACCCTGTATGAGCAGTTTGAATACGGCACCATTAGCCAAAAAATCGCCGAAATCGTCACCAAGTCCGATATTAAGCTCCCGGTAGACGTCATTTTCCAGACCCTCGACGGGTTGCACCAAGCCTGCCCGAACAACGCGGGCGACTGGTACTTTTCCGGCCATTATCCAACGCCTGGCGGTAATCGGGTGGTCAACCGGGCCTTCATGAATTTTGTGGAAAATTTGGATGAGCGGGCATACTGACCATTTTGTACCTTTGCCCCATGATTCGGCTGGCGTTTCTTGGCGTTTTTTGGTTGATTTTGGCAGCGCAAGGCAGCGGCCAGAACACTGCCAATCCATTTGAGCTGCGCTACCGCCTGCCCAAAGAGTCTGCGGTGGGAGGCGTTGCCCTGGCCGTCAACCCCTTCGATGTGCTGCCCCACCGCACCCCCGGGGCGGCCAAGGAGCTGGGCGAGAACGCAACCCAGCCTTTCCAGCCCTTTTCTATTTTGCCGCGTGGCGGCGGGTTGTCCAGCCGGTTTTTGTTTTGGATACTGGTGGCCATGTTCAGTTTTCTCACTTTTTCCATCGCTTTCAAGCGCGGAGTGGTGGCCAAGGCCTGGCGCGGCTTTTTGAACGACAACGCCCTGACGCTGGCCCAGCGCGAGGCTTCGGGACTGGTGGGCAGCACGCCTTATTACCTGCTGTACATCAGTTTTGTGCTGAACGCCGGTCTGTTCATTTTCCTGGTCATTCGCTACTTCCAGAACGAAGCGTTCAATAATGTCGCGTTTTTGCTGCTTTGCCTGATAGGGGCAGCGGGCATTTTTTTGTTCAAGCACTTTGTGCTGCGGTTGGTCGGCTGGCTCTTCCCAGTCCACAACGAAGTACGG
Source organism: Saprospirales bacterium (assembly GCA_043753125.1). GTDB lineage: Bacteria > Bacteroidota > Bacteroidia > Chitinophagales > Saprospiraceae > M3007. The sequence goes on from JAYUXG010000153.1 coordinate 4,429, forward strand.
CGCTACAACTTTCTGATTATTATTTTCAACTGCGTATTGGGACTGTTTCTGGTGCCTTTCAACTTGATGCTGGCCTTTGCCAGTCCCGATTTCAAGGGTTTGCTGGTGTTCTGGACGCTGGGGCTGGTCGCCATTTTTTACGTCTATCGCGCTTTACGTTCCTCCAGTATCGGCCTCAAAATTTTGGCCAATGACCAATTTCACTTTTTATTGTACCTTTGCACCGTTGAAGTCGCGCCGGTCTTATTGCTCGTAAAATTGGCGTTGAACCAGACGAATTAACATAAAACCCGGTTGGGAAAAGTCTCCACCGGGCTGTCCACAAGCCTGACAAATTTCACATAAACACAGTCCCGAATGTCTGCAACCGCTGCACCTGTTCAGG
>JAYUXG010000154.1:0-4802 GCA_043753125.1 Saprospirales bacterium
CCGAACTAGTGCCCACGGTAGTAAAAGAAAGCCTCGTGGTCCTCTATCCTGGTGCAGTGGTCGAGACTTGGTTTGAAGTGGCCGGGACTGGCTACTGTGCCAAATTTCCCAAAAATGGTCAAACCGTGTTTGTACACCTTAAAACCGATGGTACTTTTGTCAGCGAGGAAGGCCCGGATGGCGAGATTGGGGAAGAGGACGAAGGAGCCTGTGAATGCGAATAGTTGCCTTTCACTTTTTCACTTATTTGACCATGAGAAATACCTTATCTCTTTGCGGCTGCCTCGGTGCCTGCCTGCTGTTGTCCAGCCCAACCGTTTTTGCCAAACCCACCGTGCCGGAGGCCGTATTCCAGGCTTTCAAAGCCAAATTCCCTGCCGTGCAGGATGTGGATTGGGAAATGGAGAATGACACCGAGTATGAAGCCGAGTTCGAAGTGAATGGCACGGAGATGTCAGCCAGTTTTGATGCCACCGGGAAGTGGCTCGCCACCGAAACGGAGGTTCGTCTGACCGATTTGCCCGCCGCCGTGCAGGCTGCCTTACAGGGCAAGAAAGTCAAGGAGGCTGCCAAGATCGAGCGGGCCGACGGCTCCACCGTGTATGAGGCCGAAGTGGGGCGGAAGGACTTATTGCTGGATGCGGCGGGTAAGATGCTCGCGCCGGAGAAGGATTGAGTAATATTTTTGAAGCGCAAATAGAAACCCCCGTTGGCAGCAGTTGCCAACGGGGGATTTTTATTTCTGTCGATAACGAATCTTAATTCCAAGCATTGAATGATGAATCACAATTATAAAAGGAGGAGTTACTTCCTGTACTTTTTCCAATAGTGCGTCAATGGACTGTAAGGTAAATTTAGTTTCAATGTGGCCAGGTTTGAGAAAGATAATTCCTGTAAAAGCGACTACTTTTGGATCAATGTTCTCGTCCGTCAGCAAAGGAATTTCGGTTAAACTCACGCAAAGGAAGTTTGGGTTTCGAGCATGAAATCGTTTTTCAGATTGTATGCGGCAAACAATATCGCCTCCCGAACAGCTGCTTCGCTTAAGTGGGGATATTTTTCAAGGATATCCTTTGCAGAACCGTCCGAGGCCACTAATTCAAGTATAAACTCGACGCTAATGCGGGTTCCTTTCAATATAGGCTTACCACCTAAAATATTTGGATTGGTCGTAATGTGCTGAAATTGCATAATCTATTGCTTCACATCAATAGGTAACCTAGTAGGTCGGTTAGCTATATCCCAGGCCGTATAAAAGGCCAGTTTCGTGCGCTTGGTCATCGCCTCGAAGTTGATCTTGTCCGCCGTGTCGCTGGGCTTGTGGTAGTCGGCGTGCGTGCCGTTGAAATAAAAGATGGCTGGCACGCCCTTCTTGGCGAAGTTGTAATGGTCGCTGCGCTCGTAGAAGTGGTTAGGGTCGTCCTTTGCGTTGTATTTATAATCCAGCTCCATTTTGGTGTACTTGCTGTTGGCGCGTTCGTTGATGTAGTGCAGTTCGTTACTCATCCGGTCAGAACCAATTACATAGATGTAATCGGGGTTGTTGGTATGTCGATTATCCAGGCGACCAATCATGTCGATGTTGATGTCCACAATGGTCCTTTCCAGCGGAAAAATGGGGAACTCGGTGTAAAACTGCGAACCAAGCAGCCCCTTTTCTTCTCCACTGACCAGCATACACACCACGCTCCGCTTCGGGCCAACGCCTTGTTTTTTGGCCTCTGCAAAGGCACGGGCAATGGCGATCACCGCCGAGGTGCCCGAAGCGTTGTCATCGGCACCGTGGTAGATGACGCTGCTATCCGGCATACCCAGGTGATCGTAGTGCGCAGTCACCAACACATATTCTTTCTTGAGCAGCGAATCGGAACCGGGGATGATGCCCATCACGTTGGAGCCTTCCAGCTGCTTCGTCTCCTTGTCCAGGCGCACATTCAGTTTTGCTTTTATTTTCACCGCCTTAAACGGCCGACCATTGCGCAGGTCGGCCATGGCGTCTTCGGCCTTGCCGCTCTTGCTGCCCAGGATGGCCATCGCCGTCGCCGGAGAGATAAATAAAGTGTTCAGGACTTCCTCGGCCTGCTTGTTTTGGAATGCAGAGGTTGGGTGCCAGCCATAGGCAGAGATGAGCTTCTTGTTCGACTTCAAGTTTTCGTCAATGCGCGGATCGACGATGAAAACCAGGTTTGCCCCCTTCCGCTTGGCCAACCGCACTTTCCGTCGCCAATCGACGGACCAATTGGAACGAAAGTCGGTGCCCGTCAACAGCGAGTGTCCCTTGTTGTCCATCGGTTCACCATCGTAAAAGATCACCGCCTTGCCCTGCACATCCGTTTTCGCGTAGTCATTGTAGGTTGGATCCTCGATGCCATAGCCCACAAACACCACTTCTTCCAGGCTGGTTAAGGGCGCATCCGTGATGTAATCCGGGAATACATAGAAATCCGTCCGATTTTTGAACTCCTGCGTGCCTACCTGGAGGCCAATATCCTTCCAGGAATCGTTTTGCATGTGAATGTCCTGGAAATAGGTATTACGGTCGGCTTCTGCTGGTAGGCCCAGCGCCTTGAACTGGGCGGCGATGTAGTCAGCCGCTTTCCGTTGGCCGGGTTGACCAGTCTCACGACCCTGCATGGAATCAGCCGCCAACGCGTAGACCAATACCTTTAGGTTCTCCGCCTTAATCATTTCCCCGAAACGCAGCGGATCGGGTACTTCGTACTGCATTGGAGCGGGTTTCGCAATCGCTGTGGTGGTATCTTGTTGGGCCGTCAAGGCCACGACTGGCAGCAGCAAGAACAGTAGAAAATGTAGTTTCATTATCATTGAATAAAAAGGTGATGGTAGTGCGTGCGGTTAACTGTCTTAAACAGCCCAAAAATGAAAAAGGATATTTGCGTCCCCAAATGCGGGCGCAAATATCCTGATTTTGGTGGTCTGGAGGCGGAATATTTTGTTGTCTAAGCTTACCCAACCCACCTGTTGGGCAAGCGTAAACGATCAATTCGGCCACTGGAGGATGGTGAGAGCATTGACTACTGCCCCGCCAGCGTACCGGCCGCCCAACGTAAGCTGACTTCGGCCTTGCGGTATTCACCGAGCAATTTCAGGTATTTTACCTGCGCATCCAGCCAACGTTGTTCGCGGGTGTTGATCAGAAAAATGGAACTTTCGCCCTGCTGAAACTTCTCTATCTCGGCATCCAATAACAGTCGGTAATTGGCAGTGAAATCGCGAAAAAGGGGTAGTTGGCGGCTAAAATTGTCCAGTTCGTTGGCATATTGGCGCACCTTGGCCACTATTGCCTGTTGTTTCTGCTGCCAAGCCAGATTAGTTTGTGCCAGCTTAACCTGCGTGGCCTGCCAGTCGCCCCGCGCTTTGCGGTTAAGCAGGGGATAGCTGACGTTTACCCCCCACTTAGCGTTGTTAGCGAGCAACGCAGGGCCATCGGCGGTGGCAGTAGGAAAGAACGTCCAACCATTGCCCAACAAATAGTAACTCAGGTCCACCAGAGGCTTGCGCTTTTCGTGCTTCAATCGACGTTCCACTTCCAAGGCGCGGGTCTTGGCCGCGTACAAGCGCAGGTCAGGGTGTTGGCGAAGGGCCTGGGCTATTAGCGTTGCCGCGTCGAATACCATTTGGTCTGTTGCACTGGTCAGCAGGGTAGGCGCGGGCGCGAGCATGGTCGGTGGGGTTGTTTGTTGGTTAGGCTGCCAGTAGAAGGTGGCCAACAGCACGGCGGCATTCTGCCGGTCAAGCTGCGCAAATTGCACGTCGAGCAGGCGCGTTTGGACTTGCAGTAGCGTCTCGGTGGTGTCGATGGCCGCCTTATCGCCTTGTAGCACACTCTCACGTAGCCCGTCCAAACGCCGCTGGGCTTGGACCAGTGCATCAGCATATACTTGCACTTGATTGTCGGCCACCACCCAGGCCCAGTAGGCCGTGGCTGCTTCCAGCAGCAGATCATTGAGGGCGGCGGCCCGTTCGGCTTCCCCCTGCTCCAGCCCAATCTGGGCTTGGCGGAGGGTGGCCCGTCGTTCGTCGAACAGCAGGCCTTGGCCTACGGCCCAGTCCACACTCAGGGTGGCCTGCCCGGGGCGGGGCAGCTTTCGCTCGGGGTTGAGGTATTCACCGCTGGCCCAGTGATAAACCCCTTTTATTTCCAGGCCTGCCCAAGTGGGCCATTTGATGCCCGCTTCGCCATATTGGTAGTAGTTCTTGCCGCCAAAGGCTTTGGCCGAGAGATCGGCATAGGCCTTTGCGTCAAAGCCGCCTTGAGCACGCAGGAGTGCCGCTGCAGCCAGGTCGCGCTGTAAATCGGCCTGTAGCGCAAGGGGGTGGTAAGCCAAGATCTGCTGTTGAAAAGCAAGCCACTCAAGCGGTGGCGGGGCAGGCGGCTGTTGACCCTGCGCACAGGTCGAGAAACCCAACAATAAGGTTATAAGCAATAACACAAACAGGTCGCGCATGGCCATTTTTTCATAAATCGTGATCGTAGGCAAAAAAGCGGGTTGATGAGAAAGAAACAAGCACTATCTACTTCTTTTCTTTGGTGGCCTGTCCATTCAATTCTTGGTACAGGTCGGGCGGGAAGCCATTAAGGACGCGCCAGAGTTCATACCAAATTGGCACATTGTGGAGCAAGGCAATGCCTTTTGCGCCACTGCCCGGCTGCAAGGCGGTGGGCCACGGCGCATCGTTGACATCGGGCGAGACCAACACCCGAAATTTACCGTTGCTACTGATGTTGCGATCCAAGGCCACAACATGCCCGCTGAAAGTACCCAATGCTACACTAGGCC
>JAYUXG010000155.1:0-1873 GCA_043753125.1 Saprospirales bacterium
CGCGGTTTCGTTACACCCGACGATGTGCGGGCCATTTGTCCCGACGTGTTGCGCCACCGCATTGGGCTGACTTTCGAGGCGGAGGCAGAGAACATCAGCCAGGAAGATATTGTGGCGAAGATATTGGGCGCGGTGGTGATCCCATGAGCATTGGTTGGCAAAAGGTTGTTGAAGAATTTGATAGCCAACAACTTACAAAAACGCTATCTACCCTTTAGTGCCACTGTCCAAAAATTCCGCACTCCGCATTCGCCATTTCGCATTCGATCATGGATACCACCAGCCTACTCAAAAAAGTTCGCCGCATTGAGATCAAGACGCGGGGTCTGAGCAGTCACCTGTTCACCGGCGGCTACCACAGTGCATTTAAGGGGCGGGGGATGTCGTTCAGCGAGGTGCGGCTGTACTACCCGGGCGACGATGTGAGGGCCATCGACTGGAATGTAACCGCCCGCACCGGCGAGGCGTACATCAAGGTTTTTGAGGAGGAGCGCGAAAACACAGTGATGTTGCTGGTGGACGTGAGCCGCTCGGCGGTGTTTGGCAGCCACACCCAGTTCAAGGCGGAATATCTGACGGAACTATGCGCCGTGCTGGCCTTTTCCGCCATTGCCAACAATGACAAGGTAGGAGTCATGCTTTTTTCCGACCGCATCGAGTTGTTCATCCCCCCCAAAAAAGGGCGACAGCACATTTTGCGCATTATCCGCGAAATACTGACCACCCAACCCACCGGGCGTGGCACCGACTTGGGCAGTGCTTTGCGCTACCTGCACAATGGCCTAAAAAAACGCTGTGTGTGTTTCGTACTGTCCGATTTTCTGGCCACGGGCTACGAGGAGGCGTTGCGGGTGCTGGCCAACCGGCACGATTGCATCGGCATCCATTGCTGGGACCCGTTGGAGCGCGACTTGCCCGACGTGGGCCTGTTGCGCGTCGCCGATGCGGAGTCGGGGGCGCAAAGTTGGGTGGATACCACCAGCTCGCGGCTGCGACACCAGTATGGGGAATCGTTCGAGCAACACCGGGCCGACACGCAAGGTCTTTTCCGACGTGCCAATGCCGATTTTTTGAGCCTGAGCACGACCCAACCCTACGTCAACGCGCTGCTACAGTTTTTTGCCCGGCGTTCCAAAATTGTGATGCATGGTTAGGCGTATGCTGCTCTTCGGCCTGTTGTTTTATTGTGCCGTCCGTTTGGCTGCCCAAGCCACTGCGACGGCGAGCCTACAGCCGGAGCGCATCGAAACGGGCGACACTTTTACGCTACGCATTCTAGTGGCTGGCACTACAGTGGAGCCGGGGCAAGTGGATTTCGGCCCCTGGTCTACCCTATTGCCCACCAAAAACATCCTAGCCCGCTATGGCTGGCACAAATCGGGACCGCAATGGGTGCAAAATTTCACGTTGGTGACTTTTGATAGTGCCAGCCTGATTTTGCCACCGCTCTCGGTGCGGCTGCACTTGGGCGAGACCGCCGCCACCAACCCACTACAGCTAATGGTAGTACCCACCGTTGCCGAGGCCGAAGTGGATACGATGGCCCCGATTCGGGATATTGAGCGTTCGTCCTCCAATTGGCTGGATTACTGGCCGTGGTTGGTGGGTGGATTGGTATTGCTCTTGATTTTAAGGCGGCTTTTGCGCCGCAAAAAGAAAGTTGCTCCGCCAGCAGTAGCAGTGGCGATGCCCACGCCGCCCCCTGCGCCTATCCATGCGGAGGCGTTGCAAAAGATCACCTTGTTGGAGCAAAAAAGGCTCTGGGAAAAAGACCAGATCAAGGAGTATTACGCTGAGTTGAGCCTGATTGTGCGGGAGTACCTGGAAAAACGCTATGGGGTGCCCGCGCTGGAGTCCACGACGATGGAGATCG
>JAYUXG010000156.1:0-1868 GCA_043753125.1 Saprospirales bacterium
TGGACAAAGCCGCCGTGCCGGTCGCACAATTGTTTGACGAAAACGTCACCAAAATCACGGCCACTTTGGGTTGGGAGCAGGAATATTTCGTGGTGGATGATGCGCTGTACAATGCCCGCCCCGACCTCGTGATGACTGGCCGTACTCTGTTAGGCCGTGCTGCTGCCAAGCACCAGCAATTGGAAGACCATTACTTCGGTTCCATTCCGGAGCGCGTGTACGCCTTTATGCGCGATCTGGAGACCGAGAGCCACAAACTGGGCATTCCCGTCCGGACCCGGCACAACGAGGTGGCGCCCTCGCAGTACGAAGTGGCCCCTATTTTTGAAGAGGTCAATGTTGCCGTGGACCACAACCAACTGTTGATGGATTTGATGGAACGTGTCGCGCGTCGCCACAAACTGCGGGTGTTGTTGCACGAAAAACCTTTCGCGGGTATCAATGGCTCTGGCAAGCACAACAACTGGAGCTTGGGCACCAATACAGGCGTCAACTTGTTATCGCCGGGCAAAAATCCGGGTACCAACCTGCGCTTCCTGACCTTTTTCGTAAACACCATTGCCGCCGTCCACAAATACGCCGACATCCTGCGGGCCAGCATCGCCCATGCGGGCAACGACCACCGTCTGGGAGCCAATGAGGCGCCACCGGCCATCATCAGCGTGTTTATCGGGGAGGCCATGACCAAACTGCTCGACCAGATCGTGGCAGACACCAACAACGACGGCCAGGAAGTGAAACGGGTACTGGACCTGATTTCCAAACTGCCCAATCTGGAAATGGACAACACGGACCGCAACCGTACCTCACCGTTTGCCTTTACAGGCAACAAGTTTGAGATCCGCGCCGTGGGCAGCAGTCAGAACTGCGCCGGCCCGATGACCTGCATGAACGCCATGATGGGCCTGCAACTGGTGTCCTTCCGGGCCGATGTAGACCGGCTGTCCGGCAGTGGCCAAGCCAAGGACGAGGCGATCCTGAGCGTACTGAAACGCTATATCACGGACTCGAAAGCGGTTTGCTTTGAGGGGAATAACTACTCCGAAGAGTGGCGGGACGAGGCCGCCGAGCGTGGACTGCACAACTTCACCAATACGCCGGAGGCCCTCGACACGTTGGGTAGCGAACTGGCCGCCGAACTGTATGGCAAATCGGGGGTGATGGGTGCAAAAGAACTGGAAGCCTACCACACCGTGCAACTGCATAACTACTGCACAAAACTGAACATCGAAGCCAAAGCCTTGGAAGACATCGTCCACTCGATGGTGATGCCCGCCGTGCTGCGCTATCAAACCGAACTGGCCGACAACATCAGCTCTATGCAAGATATTGACATGGATGATGCCATTGGCTACCAAAAAACGACGTTGAAGCGGCTGGTCCGCAACGTGAAGACTATTCGCGAAGGCATGGATGAACTGCATGAAGCCTTGGAAAAGGCTCACCACCAAGAAGATGTGCGCCAGGAAGCAGACATCCTATGCAACCAGGCCAAGCCACAGATGGAGAGCGTGCGTACTGCGGTGGACGATCTGGAAGCTTTCGTGGACGACCAATACTGGCCTTTGGTAAAGTATCGGGAGTTGTTGTTTGTACGGTAAGAGGCTGTTTTAAAACCCCGGATGGAGGAGAAAGTGCTGAATTTTGGCGATAGATAAAGGCTTATTTTTAGTGCATAGCCGAGCCTATTCGCTAAAAATAAGGTGAAATATAGTGACAAAAGGCAGTGCTTTCAGTCCATTAAGGGGTTTTAAAACAGCCTCTAAGCAAAGGGTTGATGATACAAAAGAAAACAGGCAGCTCCGGGTGATTCCGGTGGCTGCCTGTTCGTTTTCATAGCATTTGCGGAGGTAACGAATCTCTTGGCC
>JAYUXG010000157.1:0-4784 GCA_043753125.1 Saprospirales bacterium
ACGACGCATTAAAAGTGCTTATCAACCCTACGGCAGCCCTTTTTGAACAAAAATATCAGCATCGAACCCCCGCAATGGCGCAAAACCTGATTAATAAACTTCTAACTATCAAAGAACTGCTATTAACAAGACCGCAAATGATTCCATAACTTAGTCGCACAGTACCTAACTTATTGCCAACTTAAAAACTCATTTCGCATCTTCCCAGTACGAAATCACCCACAGCCCCAAAAACGTCAGCCCGCCATTGACCAGAATGGTCAGAAAACCCACATCGAACCACCGCTTACTCGACATTTCGATCACGTAGGTCAGCGCGGGGGCGGCCAGGCAAATGGGCAGCACCAATCGGTCGCGCACTTTCAGATTGGTAAACAGGCCAAACAAAAACAATCCCAGCAGCGGCCCATACGTGTAGCCGGCGATTTTGAAAATGAGGGTGATAACAGCGGTGTTGCTGACCGCGTTGAGGGCCAGAATAATAATCACGAACAATACTGCAAATCCCAGGTGTACCCACGGTCGCAGCCGCCGTTGCTGGGCCTCCAAGGCCGCATCTGGCACGAGTACTTCCTGCCCGGCATCGTTGAAGGCAGCATGGTGCGGTATTTTTTCAAAATTCAAAAAATCGACGCAAAAGCTGGTAGTCAAGGCCGTGAGGGCCGAATCGGAGCTGGCATAAGTGCTACCGATGAGGCCCAGAATAAAAAAAACGCCAGCCACCGCATCCAGGTGCTCGAAAGCAATTTTGGGATATAGATGGTCAGTGCGCGTCGGTATTTCCAGACCCAGCGACCCGGCATATAGATAGAGTAGGGCACCTAGAGTCAGGAACAGGAAGTTGATGATAATCAGATAGATGCAGAAAACGAACATATTTTTCTGCGCTCCCCGCAAGTCTTTGCAGGCCAGGTTTTTTTGCATCAAATCCTGGTCTAAGCCGGTCATGGCCACGGCGACCAGTGCGCCGCTCACGAACTGTTTGACGAAGTGGTTGGGGTTGGTCAGAAAATTGTCGAAAAAGAAGATTTGCCCGTAACGCCCGTTGAGTACCGACGAAAACAGATTACCTCCACTCAGATTGAGCGATTTACCGATAGTAATGACCGTAAAGACCAATGCGGCCAAGAAAAACGTCGTCATGATCGTGTCCGTCCAGATGATGGTCTTCAGGCCGCCCTTGAACGTATAGGCGTAGATCAGGCCCATCATCAACATCACGGTGAGCAAAAACGGCACGCCCAACGGGGCAAAGACGAACAGCTGCAACACGCTCGCCGCCAGGAACATTCGCGCCGCCGAGCCTAACGTGCGGGACAACAGGAAGAAGCCCGCGCCGGTCTTGTAGGCCCAATAGCCGAACCGCTGTTCCAGATACCCGTAGATAGAAGTGAGCTGTAATCGGTAATACATCGGCATCAGCACGCTGGCAATGAACAGGTAGCCAACCAGGTAACCCAACACCACCTGCATATACGAAAAGGCCATGTTGAGGCCTGTACCACCTACTGCGCCCGGAATAGAAATAAAAGTAACCCCACTGATGCTGGTGCCAATCATGGCGTAGGCGATCACCCACCACGGTACCTGCCGATTGGCCAGGAAGAAGCCGGCGTTGCTCACGTTGCGGCTGGTCAACCAAGCCACGCCGATCAGCATAGCAAAGTAAAGCAGCAAGACGACGAGTACAAGCGTGGGCGTGAGGTGCATCATGGAGATTCGCGGAAGGTGTTTTTGGGCAGGCCGACAAAGGTAGATTTTTTTGCCTAATGTTATTGTGGGCTAAAGCTGTGCTTTAATAGGTACGGCCAAGTTGCATTTACTTAAAAATCTCCCCCACCGGCAACACGAAGCCCGGAATAACTGGCTCGGCAGAACACAGGTCATCGCCCGTGCAAATCTGCATCCGTTTGCCACGATAAACATGTACCTGTTTAAATTGGGAAAAAATATGCCAAACCACCGCCACCCCGGCGGCACGGTAATCCTCCATTTTTCTGGCCACCTTTTCCAACTGATCGTGCTTGGAAATAACCTCGATCACGAAATCGGGATGGACATCCTCATTGTGGCGCGCCGCCTGGATTTGTGCGTCGTTGTAATAGGCAATATCGGGGCGGCGGTGGTTGCCGGCAAAGAAGGTATCGCCTTCGGACACCAGCTCTCCGATGATTTGGAGTCCACTTGCTTTCAAATGGGCCAAAAAGCGCATCAGGTTAATTAGGATGTAGAGTTGGGTTTTGTCCATAGAGCGGGGCATTTTTTCCACCCGGCCATTCACCCATTCATACTTGAAACTATCTTCCCGCATTAGATAGCGTCGCTGGAACTGTTCCCAAGTGAGCAGGGCAGGCGATTTGGCAGAAGTAGCGAGCGGACGTTGGGCAGCACGGGTGGTCATAGGCGAGCGGCAGTTTTTGACAAAGATAATGGACAATGCTACTACTACGGGCATTTGAAAAATGGTTAAAATGGTGCCTGCCTTTTTCTAGCCCGCACCTCGCCAACGATAAACAACCAAAGCAAGCCATATTCCAGTCCAATCAGCCAGAAGTTTTCGCTGGATCTACCCCCTCCGTAATGGCTATACGACAGCACGATCAGGCCCGACCACACGATTGGAAAACGCCAAGGAGTAAGTATGCCCAAAGCCAGCGGCACGGTCACGTACCAAGGGTGTACGGTCGTAGCGCATGACAAATACAGAAAAACGGCCCAGAGCATGGCTTCCGGCAGGGTCCATCGGCCAGCCCTTGCCGTATCTCGGGTGGCAGTGCGCCTCGCGATCCAAAGTACCCCGGTTAGCGTCCCCAATGCCAAGCCCGGCCCGACAGCCTGCACGTATTGGAACCCTCGCCACCAGTCGTGTGCCATCTGTGCCAAATAATAGACGCTGCCATTGAATTCAAACTTCTGGAAATATAGCCCAATGCTTTGCAGCATATTCATCAGAAGTGCGACGTTCAGCCAGGGCAGGAATAGCAGCCCGCAAGCGGTGGCAAACCACATATTGAACCACCACCCCTGTCGCCAACCCAACCAACGCCAGACCAGAGGCAGGAACAGGGGCGGCAGTAATTTGGTCGCCGTAGCCAGCCCCCACAGGGCAGCAGCGGCGGGCAACCGCTGGCATTGGAGCATTCGTCCCCCCGCCAGCAGCAAGAAAATGACCAGCCCCTCGAAGTGGCAGTTCCCTACAATCTCCAGGATCAGCAGTGGATTCAGGGCATACAGCAGCACGGCTTTCCTGCGCTCCTTAGTCCGCAGCAGGCCATTGGCAGAACGGAGCAGGCACAAGGTGCCAATTTCCCCGGCCAACAAAAACAACTTTATCACCAGCACGCCGCCCCATAAGCCCTGCGGTGCCACCCACACGGCCAGCGCAAATATCGCTTGGCAAACCGGCGGATAAACCGTGTAGTAGTTGGGCGAATTGAGCAGCGCAAACAGCTCCGGCGTGATGCCCGGTATATCCATGGGCTGCTCCATAAAATAGGCTGGCGGATGCGCAAACGGATGGATGCCCGCCACCGTCAAATGTCCATCCCACAGGAAGCGGTAGAAATCATCGGAGAGATTGGGCAGGCTAAACAACAATAGGATACGCAGCACGATGCCCAGCCCAGTGTACCAGTCCGCTTCCGCCTCGGTCAGGTTGGTTTGCCAACTGACCACGCCTAAGTACAGTCCGAAAAAGAGCGCGTAAGCCGTCAGCAATGCACCAAATGCTTCCCGCTGGACGTAGTAGCCCAAAAAAACCGTCAGTCCGCAACAGGCGGCACCGATGGCATAGCAGAGGATGATGCGGGCGGCGGCAGACATAGGGCGAAGTTAGGGCGAGCAGCGGCAGGTGTAGCCGCTAACTTTACGACGGCAGGAATTTCAAACAAAAATAAAATATAATACAATCTATTGACGATCAAATATATAAGCCAGCCAACCCTACAAAATCCACCACAACCAACCACAAGAAAAAAGCGGGGTATTGGGATTTATTTGTACGTTTGGCGGCTAAACACTGCACCAAGCACCATGTTCTACAACCTTGATTGTGTGGAAGGAGCCAGGAATCACTTGCCGGACGCATCGGTTGATTTGATCGTCACCGATCCGCCTTATGGCATTGGGGGCGATGGCTTGCACAAGCATTACAATCGTAAGGAAGAGTTTGTGTTGGATGGCTATATAGAGGTGCCCCAAGCAGAATACTATGAGTTTACCTACAATTGGGTAAAAGAAGCCGAACGGGTCCTAAAGCCCGGAGGCTCTATGTACATTGTATCGGGTTATACAAATTTAATTCACATCTTAAATGCCCTGGCCCAGACCCGGTTGCAGGAAGTCAATCATATTATCTGGAAATACAATTTTGGGGTCTACACCAAAAACAAGTATATCTCTTCCCACTATCATATTTTGTACTACGTAAAGCCGGGAGCCAAACCGACCTTTAATACTTTCAGCCGTTTTTCCGATGCCGAAAAAGACGATAAGTCTAATGGTTCGCTTAATTATCAAGATAGGGAAGACGTCTGGATTATCAATCGGGAATACAAACCTGGGCAGGTAAAAAACAAAAATGAGCTGCCTACGCAGTTGTTGTCCAAAATAATCCAGTATTCCAGTAACGAAGGCGATCTGGTTTGCGATTTTTTTCTGGGTAGCTTCTCCACGGCCAAGGTGGCCAAAGGATTGAACCGGCAATCTTGCGGTTTTGAAAAAAGCCAGATTGCTTTTGCCTATCAACACCAGGAAATTGAAAAAATTGAACTCGGTTCGCTGTT
>JAYUXG010000158.1:0-26653 GCA_043753125.1 Saprospirales bacterium
ATTGATTATCAATGTTTTATATAAAATTTTATATGCAAAAACGGTATTTTTTTTCATAAAGCATTGATAGTCAAATGTTTGGTTTTGCAACCAGTTCAATAAAAACAGCCGTTTACTTGGTGCGATATGACGTGAAAGGGAACAACGCCAATGGAATTATTCCCGATCATATCATAAATTATGATGTTAATACGTATAACACCAGGGATTTAGAATTAGAAAAAGTATTGCAATTGATTCAACAAGCCCGCCTATAGTCCTTTCATCAGTCAATCGATTTGATATGAATAGAACATCCCATCATTTACCTGCTCTAGTCTTTATTGTTTTAGCCTTGGCTGTTTCAGTAGGATTGCTCCCCGCCTGCGGCGCAAAAGAGCCTGCTGCCACCGCCCGCCCGGCCATCATCGAAGAAGAGGCTATTCCGGTGCGTACCGTGGCGGTGCAGCAGCGCAGCATTGCCTTGCCCGTACACGCCAGTGGCATTTTGACCTCCACTGCTGAACAGCGTTTGGCGTTCAAAGTCGGGGGTATTATCCGCAAGATGTACGTGGATGAAGGCAGCGTGGTGCGTCCCGGCCAGCTGCTCGCCACGCTGGATAAGACCGAGATAGATGCGCAGGTCTCTCAGGCCCAACAGGGACTGTCCAAGGCCGAGCGTGATCTAGGGCGCGTAGAAGGCCTCTACCGCGACAGCAGCGCAACGCTGGAACTGCTGGAAAATGCCACTACCGGCCGCGACGTAGCCAGGGAATCGGTGCGTATTGCCACCTTCAATCAGCGGTACGCCGAAATCAGGGCTACTAAGGGCGGCAAGATCATCAAGAAACTGATGAACGAAGGCGAGATTACCGGGCCTGGGATGCCCGCGTTTGTACTGTTCGAGACAGGTAAAGACGACTGGGTGGTGAAGATCAACGTGAGCGACCGCGACTGGGCGCGGCTGAGCCTCGGTATGCCCGCCCGTGTCGCGATGGATGCCTACGAAGGCACGGCGTTCAACGGCAAGGTGACCGACCTGGCCCCGGCGGCCGACCCGCAGAGTGGCTTATATCCAGTAGAGGTTCGTATCCAGCCGCAGGGCAAGCGTTTTGCACCGGGGCTGTTCGCACAGGTAGACATTACGCCCTCACAATCAAGACTTTATACGATGGTTCCGGTAGAGGCGATTGTGGAAGGAGATGGCAAATCGGCCTTTGTTTTCGCCTTGCAGCCCGATGGGCAGAGTGTGCGTAAAGCTCCCGTCCAGGTCGCTTTTTTGGAGGGCAACCAAGTGGTAATCGCCAGCGGCCTGGAAGGAGTAGGGGAAGTAGTGACTACGGGCGCGCCGTATTTGACGGAAAAGAAGAAGGTGAAGAAAATGTAAGGGAAACAGTTAAGCGGCCACCGGGATGCGGATGTCCAGTTCGGTGGCAAGTAGTTCGAGTAGTTCTTTTTCAAGACGGGATTTTAATTCCGTATAATTCTGGATAGAGAGCCGATTAGGACGGTCTTGCGCTTTGTGCCAATCAATTGCGTCCTTCATCTTAATGATTAATTGCACAGCGCGCATGATGCGAAGTTCCTTTTCGGTGAGATTTTCCATGTTAGAATTGGATTTCTATAAACCCTTTTTGATTTGCTTGACGATCAACTTTCAAAAATTCAAACCATCCCAATTGGTCACGAACAGTTTGTGGGTAGTCGGGGTGTTCCAATGGGAAATTTAAAACGTAAAATGCATCAATATCTGGTTCATAGTGATTCCTAATTCCAAACAGCCGCTTTTCATTTTGCTCGAAGAACTGATTGTCCATAAAACACACCACATCAACGTCTCTTGGCACCCTCTTCTTCGTCACAAAGCTTCCATCCACCCAAAGGTAAAATCCTGTGGCACTTAAACCTTTCAAATCACCCACCAGATCAAGCAGACGCTTGAAAAGCCGTTCGCGCCCGGCATCAATGACAAAAGTACGCTCAAAATCCTCCAAAGTCAATACGTGGACTCCGGGCGGCGTGATGTAGCCCCATTCATTGAATTCAAGCATTAGCAAAGACGTATTGATCGGGGTTGCTATCCACCTCTACTCGTTCACTATCCACCGTTATGAGAATCGCCGAATTTTCCGTCAAAAACAGCCAGTTCACCTTTATCATCTTCTGCTTCGTCATGGCGCTGGGGGTGGGTTCCTTGCTGAATATGCCGCGGGCGGAAGACCCCAAGTTCTCGCCACCAGGCTATAGCATCATCATCGTGTATCCGGGTACCGGGCCAGCGGAGATCGAGAACAAAATCACCGACAAAGTAGAGGCACGTTTAGGGGCCTTAGAGAACATTGACCGCATCCGCTCTGTATCGTCCAGTGGTTTGATGATTCTAACCATTGAGTTCAAGCACGGCGAAAACACGGAGAAGAAATATGAAGAAGTGGTGCGTGAAGTCAATGCCCTGCGCGCCGAACTGCCCCCCGATATTTACCGCATCACTATCCAGAAGTTTGCTTCTTCCGACGTGGCAATTTTGCAGGCCGGTATCGTCAGCGAAAACGCCTCTTACGCCGACCTCCGCCGCGAAGCCGAACGCCTGGAAGAGGACCTCGAACGCCTGCCCGGCATCAAAGGGGCCGACACCTGGGGCTTTCCCAAACGGGAGGTGCGCGTCAGCCTGAACCTGCCCAAAATGGCGGCGGAGGGCCTGCCAGTGAGTCGCGTGCTGGGGGCTTTGCAAAGCGAAAACGTGAGCATCCCTGGCGGCTCGGTCAACGTGGGTGACCGGCAGTTTTTTGTTGAAACCAGTGGCGACTTTGAAAACATCGATGAAGTGCGTAACACTGTCATCAATGGCAATGGCGGCAAGGTGCTGTACCTCAAGGATTTGGCTGAAGTGGACTATGCCTACGAAGAAGCCCGCCACTTGGCCCGCATCAATGGTACCCGCTGCGTTTGGGTGACGGCCCGGATGAAGGACGGCCAGAACATCTTTGATGTGGGCGAGGCGGTGAACAAGGCCGTTACCGAATTCCGTGCCAGCCTGCCCGCCAGCATGGACTACGTTAAAGTGTTCGACCAAAACGATTCGGTGCGCAAACGCCTCACCCGTTTCGCCAAAGACTTCGGCATCGCTATCTTGTTGGTGCTGCTCACCCTTTTGCCTCTCGGTTGGCGGGCCGCGCTGGTGGTCATGGTCTCTATCCCGCTCAGCATGGCCATTGGCCTTTTCGCACTCGACCAATTGGGTTACTCTCTAAATCAGTTGAGCATCGTTGGCCTCATCATCGCCCTCGGCATTTTGGTGGACGACAGCATCGTGGTGGTCGAGAACATTGAACGCTGGATGCGCGACGGGTACAGTCGGTACGATGCGTCCATCTTGGCCACCCGCCAGATCGGCCTGGCCGTGCTGGGCTGCACGGCTACCCTCGTACTCGCCTTTCTACCCCTGGTCTTTTTGCCCGATGCCTCCGGCGACTTCATTCGTTCGCTGCCAATGGCCGTGGTCTGCACCATTCTCGCCTCGTTGTTCGTGTCGCTCACCATCGTGCCGTTTTTGAGCAGTCGCTTGTTGGCCGCTCACCACGATCCACGTGGCAATGTGCTGCTGCGTGGCATGAAGTGGCTGATCTCGGTCAGCTACGCCCGCGTGCTGCAATGGGGACTACGCTATCCGCGCTGGACAATGGTCATTGCCGCCGCCATTTTTGTCGGTGTACTGACCTTGGCCGGGCGGGCGGGCTTCGGTTTGTTCCCCGCCAGCGAACGCCCGATGCTGTACATTGACGTGGAAGGTGCGCCGGGTTCCAGCTTGGAACAAACCAATCGGCTGGTGCAACTTGTTGATTCTGTAGTCAATGAATACGTTGCACCAGAATATCGTCGGCAGTCTTTGTTGCCCGATTCCGTGGAACCAAAGTCCGTCTATACCGGTGGCCAAGCCCAGGTGACGTGGTACGCCTCCAATATCGGGCGTGGCAATCCCCGCGTGTATTACAATGTGATCCGGGAAAATGAAAACCCCGATTACGGACAGGTATTCGTGCAGCTGCAAGAAAAAACGCCCCCCCCGGTGAAGATTGCGCTGATCGACGAGCTGCGCGAGAAGTTTAAAAACGTGCCGGGGGCCACTATTACCGTCAAGAATTTTGAGCAAGGCCCGCCAGTGGACGCACCCGTGGCCATCCGCGTCGCGGGGGAAAATTTGGATACGCTGCGTAAAATAGCCGCCCAGGTCGAGACGCTCATCGCCAACACCGAAGGCACTATTTATGTGGACAATCCCATTTCGACCATCAAGACCAGTCTTGCGGTACGCATCAACAAGGACAAAGCCGCTACGTTGGGCATCCCTATTGCCGAAATAGACCGCATGGTGCGCCTCGCCGTCGCCGGCCTGAACCTCGGGGCCTTCACCGCCAAATCCGATGATGAGGACTACAATCTGACCGTCAGTATCCCCAAAAAAGGGGCCTTTTCCACCTTGGACGTTTTCAAAAACCTGTACGTCAACAACGTACTTGGTACTGCCATACCGCTCAGCCAGGTGGCCGAGATCGAGTTCAAGCCCTCTCCCAATTTCATCCAGCACTACGACAAAAACCGTTTTACCGGCGTCACGGCTTACGTCAGAAGCGGCTATCTGGCCCAAAAAATAAATGCTGCACTGCGCGAAAAACTCGTCGCCATGCCTTTCCCAAAAGGCTACGGCTACACCATCGCGGGCGAGGAGGAGAGCGCAGAGCGTTCCTTTGGTGGTCTGGGTACCATCATTCTGGTTACCATTTTTGGCCTTTTGGCCATCCTGATTCTCGAATTCAAGACCTTCAAAAGCACCATTATTGTGCTGTCAGTCATCCCATTGGGTATTATTGGGGCTATTTTGATTCTGTTGGCCACCGGCTATCCGTTCTCCTTCACAGTGGTGGTGGGCCTCATCGCGCTGATGGGCATTGAGGTCAAAAATTCCATCCTGCTGGTGGATTTTACTAACCAACTTCGCGCCGAAGGCCGGGGCCTGGACGAGGCCATTATGGAAGCGGGGGAGATCCGCTTTGTGCCTATTCTGCTGACTTCCCTCACCGCTATTGGTGGCCTTTTGCCTATCGCCATTGAGGAAAACCCGTTGTATTCGCCACTGTCCTACGTGTTGATCGGGGGATTGATTTCCAGTACTTTGCTGTCGCGGATTGTTACGCCGGTGTTGTACAAGTTGTTGGCACCAAGGGTGGGGTGAGGTTATAGGTTCAAGGTTACTGCCCCTCTTCCCTACTCAAATATCCCGCCTTAGCCTGCCAAAGCGGATCATCGTTGCGCAGCAACTGCTGGATAGCCTCGTTGTAATCAAGCCGCTCATATTGCTCTGCACGAACCCGCACGCCACTACCGAGATCATACCTTTTCAACGTGGAGAACCGCTGGCCCAGTTCGTCCGGCACATCGGGCAGGCGGTAAGTCACGATACCAGCGGTTGGCTGCGTCAGCACCTCCCAGTTGATGTTTGGGTTGCCACTGCGGGACCGGGCCAGCGCGAGCAGGTCGAATGATCCAATGCACTTGACCGCGATAAAACGCTCCGAGGAAGCATTAGTGGATTCCAGATCGAACGAGGGCAATGGCAAGCTGCCAGGGATGGCCGCGTAAAAGCCGTCGGAGGCATAAGTATACCCGCCCGGTGCATTGTTGGTGCCTTTCACAGCTACCCGGTAGCCAGTGTAGGGCCTCACGTTCGGCTCATACACGTCCAAGCTGCCGAACACTGGCACGGCACCGCCAGGCGTGCGCATCAAATCGCCCAGCGCAAACAGCTGTCGGCTGGCGGTATCCACCACGCCCTCTATTTTGTATTGCCAGGGGGCAGTAAAAGGCAATGCGATGCTTTTCGGGGCGGTCACCATGGTCGGCAGCAGCGTGACATCCGCCGTGGCCGTCAACGTTTCCCCACTGATGTGGTCGAAAAACATATAACGCCAGTTTGGCTCACCGTTCACTTTCAGGCGCAGCCATATTTTGCCCGTGTGCAATACCCGGTAAAAGCCGTTGAAGTCGTTGTTTGGTTGCGGGCGGGCAAAAGTAAGGGCATCTGGTACAATGATCGTATCCAGCGAGGTCAGGTTGGTAAAGGAAATGCTCAGGTTCGTCGCCTGGTGGTAAACAGGGGTGCGCAGACGGATATTTTGGCCACTCGCCAAGTCGGTATAGGTACGGATGATCAGTGAAGTATCGGTTACGCCAGAACCACTCGCCTCCAAGGTGATGAGCTTCACCACGGTACAGTCCAAACGGTCGGTCGCTAATACATCGGGGGCCTGTAAATGCACCGTGTCGGAACCGGGCAGCCAGCGGAACGCCCGCACTTTGCCCTCGCTATCCGAAAGAAAGACGGCATATTTCGCCTGTAGCTCGTTGAATTCGTTGTTGATATTTATTGAAAAGGGCGCGTCAGTGGGGAGAGGTTTGGCCACTGGCTCCTTTTCACAGGCCGACAAAGTCAACATACACACGGCCAGACAGCTGACCAATCGGATCGGGTAGAACATGTTAAGTAATTATTGGTTTATTAGTTATTGGAAGGTTTGAAGTGGAATCCTCGTAGAATCCTCTTTACCAAATACAAAATCACTGAAATGATCAGGTATGGTTGGCTTGGCAATGATTACCAAAAAGCAGGCCCTGTTTTCCCAAAACGCGGCGACCCTACCGGATATTTGCCGATTGGGCTTTTTCGTTTTATTCAGCGCAGTGTAAAATCAGTACCGTCAATAATTAATAACCGCTAATGCACATCATCATCTTGTCATCCAGCACCCGACTGAAACGCCAATCGCACCGGGCGGCGTTGGGGCTGGCGCGTATCATCGGGCAGCAGGAGGGTCATACGGTGGAGATTCTCGACTTGGCAGCCTATCAGTTTCCCTTGTTGGAAGAAGTGTTGCACCGCCATCCCAATGCGCCGGACGGTCTAGCGGAGTTTGCCAACCAGATATGCCGGGCCGACGCCTGCATATTTGTGTCGCCAGAGTACAACGGCAGTTATACGGCTGCCTTGAAAAACGCCGTCGATTACTTGCAAGAAGGCGCATTTGCCCGCAAAGTAATCGGGGTGGTCTCGGTCACCAGCGGCGCATTGGGCGGCATTCGGGCGGCACTGTCTATGCAGCAGTTGGTGCTTGGCATTTCCGGTTTTCCTATCCCGCAGATGTTGCCGGTCGGCTTGGTCGCACAGCGGTTCGACGAAACGGGCCAATTGCTTGATCCGGCTTTCGAGAAAAGTATTCAAGTCTTTCTACAGCAGTTCTTATGGCTGGCAGCGGCGGTAGCCGAAAAGAAGGTGGCCGATACACTTGATCAGGTACTCGTACTGGCGGGTTCAGCCGCCGATGCTCGCACTTGACATCCGGCGTACTCGTACCGGCGGGTTCAGCCGCCGATGCTCGCACCTGACATCCGGCGTACTCGTACCGGCGGGTTCAGCCGCCGATGCTCGCACTTGACATCCGGCGGCTGAACCCGCCGACACTATTATTTCAGCAAGACCAACTTACTCATAGCACGATAGCCGTTGGCTTGGAGCTCAAAGAAAAACACTCCGTTCGGCCAGGCGTGGCAATCTATTGAAGTATCGCTGGCACCATTAGTCATTACTTGCGTGTGCACCAAACGCCCGCCAGCGTCCCATACCCGAAGTAAGGCGTGGTCGATCAGCAGTTTACCCAAACGAATCAGCACCGCATCAGTCGCCGGATTGGGCAGGATGGCGAACGACAATTGTACCAAATCCTCCGTGGCAGTAGTGCAATCAAAAGCGGGATCGATGATGACCCGAATGTCATAGAAATTGGTACAGCCCGTGGTCAGATCGGTGAGCAGCAAGCCATAAAGCCCCTCTTGTGCAATGCAGTACGTGAAGCCAGTGGCACCAGGTATTGGGTTGGGGCCATTGTACCATTGCAGGCTGTACAGGGTTGGCAGGTTCAGCGTGTCAATGAGCCGCAACATGTTGTGGTACACCTCATACACGGGCAAAATGGGCTGTGGATATACCGTTACCGTGTCCGTCGAAGTGAGGGTGTCGATGACATGGGTAATATTTAACACGACCGTCAGTCCACCGGCGACGATGGTGTCGTTGCTCAAGATGTTGAGCGACAGGGTGCCGCAGTCGTCGTCGCCGCCTTTTGGGCCAGAGTCCTCATCTACCACTTTTAGCGTGTAATTGCCTACATCGAGCGGCAACCCGACCAGAAAAGTATGCGGCAGCGAGGTGTTGTTCACATCGGGGGAAGAATCGAATATTTCGGTCCCGTTGGCATCGTTCAAGAGCAGGTACAGATCGGGCGATCCGGTCCCCAATTGGTCGACACACTCTACATCTAGTACGGTGATGCTTTCCAGCACATAACCTGCAGTATCAATAATCACCTGATAGTGAACCGGATACGTACCTATTTCGGTATAGGCATGCGGTGGCGGGTTCTCGCCAGCGAAGGTTGTTCCATCCCCAAAATCCCAGTGGTATTGAAAGCCGGGTTGGCCGTCCGAAGGGACATTATTGGTAAATGTTACCGTCGTGGAGTCGCACCCGGTAAAGTTTATCATCGAAAAACCATCGGTCACACTGACTTCGGGGGCGATGTACAGGCTCATCGGGAAAGTGGCCTCCCTGGAGAAGAACAGGATGGTCGCTTTCACCCGTACCGTGAGCAGGAAAGAGTCGGACAGGGTGGGCGTGCCGCAGATTTTGATGCAGCCATCGGTTTGGCTGCCCACTTCAAACACAAATTGGTTAGGCTGCCAATGCAAGCCAGCAGGCAGGCCATCCACTGATAATATCTCGATCTTGGAGATGGTCAGGCCCGGCGGCGTGGTACTATCCAGTACCGCGACCGGCGTGGTCGTCTTGGGCATCCGAAAGGAAACATCCTGGCTATACGCCGTGCCTTGCAGCCCATCGGGGATATCGGCCAGGTAGATCGTGTCGTCAGGCAAACCAATGGGTACGTTGATCATACAGCCTGGACACCCTGATTGGGCCGACAAGGAACAAGCAATCAGTAGGAAAAAGCAAAACGATAAGTAGAGGTGGCGCATGGCATAGCCAGTTTGGTTAGGTGACTGGATTCTTTTATAACCGGCGCGGCATCACAATGGATTACTTGCATTATAACAATAGTGGGTGTATAGTAACCAGGAGGCCAGACGCTTAAAACGCATGACCAACCTGCCTGGATTAAAATACACCCACTACCCAACCACTTAACTGAGTAACCAGTCAACCAATCACTATCTCGCAATCGCCATCAGGCGCGACACTTTACCCTCCATATTGCTGATGGTATAGATGTAACTGCCATTGGCCAAATAACCGGCATCGAACGAGAATGTATTCACCCCTTCCTCCAGGCGGATTGGCTCCGTATACACGCGCTGACCGAGCAGGTCGAACACCTCGAACCGGAAATCACCCGCCTGATAAGAACCGACCTCGATCTGGGTCAGGGTCGAAAAAGGGTTGGGTACGTTGCGTACCGAGGCAATCGTACCATGCAAGTCCGTGGTGCCCGATGGGCAAGCCGCCGTCTGCAAAATCAGGTAGTAGTGTTGATCGCCGAGCGGAAACTCAATAGGCAGTGTGCCAAGGGAGGTGTTGACGTTGACCGAAATGCCCAAGTCGAGGGTATCGGGGGCCGTATTAGTCGCCGTGGGGGTGCCCGACAGCAGAATGCAACCCAGGCTATTAGCGGCAAATACGCAGTTAGGGGGATCGCATACATAGGAAACGCCGACCGGCAGATTGGTCACTGCACCGCTGGTAGCAATGCTCGCGCTGACGAGTGGAAAGCCCTGGTATTGGGCTGGCACATTGAAAGTGACCGATTGACTATATGGCTGGCCAATGCAGGCCTGCGCCAGGTTATATACCATATTGGTCGGTGTATAGGTTGCCGGCGAAAGCAGTGTGTCCGTCTGATAGATGGAAGAGTCGCGCATACAGGCTTGGGCCTGTAGGTAAGCCATGCCATTCGCCAGGCAAAGCACGAGGAGTAGCATTTTTTTCATAGTGTAGTCGTGTTGTGTGGGTAGGTAAGAATCGGTTTGGAAAAGACAAACAAAAAAGGTGCGTCGAAACGCGGGGAAAGTTCCGGGTATTCTGGCAGATTTCGGGAAAATTGCTGGAAATTAAATGTCTGATTCATGCATGAACTGCCAAAGAAATTCCATCCGCAAAGCTTTTTCCAATACCAAGAAAAACGGGGAACCAGCCAGCAGCCGATTCCCCATAAATTGATGTCTTGAACAAAGTCGCCCGAAAGCGCAGATTAACCCTGGGCAAAAGCCGCGTCCAGCACGGCTTTGAAAGCCACCGGATGGTGCAGGGCCAGGTCAGCCAGCACCTTGCGGTTGAGACCGATGCCTTTTTGGCCGAGGGCATGAATGAAACGGCTATAGTTTACCCCTTCTGCGCGGGTGGCGGCATTGATACGGGCAATCCACAGTCGGCGATAGGTGCGTTTCTTGAATTTGCGGTCGCGATAGGCATATTGCCAGCCTTTCTCGAGCGTGTTTTTCGCTACGGTGTAGACTTTGGAACGGGCCCCGAAAAAGCCGCGGGCGGCTAACATGATTTTTTTTCGGCGGGCACGGCTGGCCGGGTTGTTGGTTGCTCTTGGCATGAAATGGATTTTTTAGTACAACATTGGGACGGGCATCTGTAGGTGCATCCGTACTTAGCCAATGTCCTCGTTAAAAAAAATAAGCAAATAAGCAAGAATGCAATAAGCAAATGGATATAAATTGTTGATTATCATTGCCTATTGCTATTTTGCTGATTTACTCATATCACCAACAGGCGCTCAATGCGCGAATGTTCGGTGCTGCGTACGATGACCGTGCCGCGCAAATGGCGCTTGGCCTTGGTCGATTTCTTACGCATCAAGTGGCGCATCCTGGCCCGATTGCGCTTCACTTTGCCTGTGCCAGTGACCGAGAAACGCTTCTTGGCACTGGAATGGGTCTTCATTTTAGGCATGATATACGTATTTTTTAAAAATGGAGCGCAAAGGTAGCCCACCCGGGCAGAAAACAAGCAAAAGGCAAAAAGAAAAAAGTAAATTTGCAAAAGACAAGAAGGTAGAAGGCAAATTTGCAATGTGCAAAAGCAATCCGGCAATTCGCAGATTTGTTTTTTGCCCTTTACCTATTGTCGCCAGTTGCCCATTAGTTTTCTTCCCTCTTTTTGGCTGGCCCACTGCCGCCGCCAGTCTTCTTCGGCGAAAGGATGACCCCCATGCGTTTGCCTTCCAGTTTTGGCATTTGTTCGGCTACGCCAAACTCTTCCAATTCCTTCATAAAGCGAAGCAGCAACAATTCGCCGCGGTCTTTGAACACGATAGCGCGGCCCCGGAACTGCACATAAGCCTTCACCTTGTTGCCTTCGGCCAAGAAACCCTTGGCGTGGCGCAGTTTGAAGTCGAAATCGTGCTCGCCCGTCTCCGGTCCAAAACGGATCTCCTTCAGTTCTACCTTGGCCGCGTTGGCCTTCAGTTCCTTTTCCCGCTTCTTTTTTTGATAGAGGAATTTGTTATAGTCGGTGATGCGCACCACCGGCGGATCGGCGTTTGGCGATATTTCCACCAAGTCCAGGCCTACCTCTTCGGCCCATTTTTGAAGTTTGGAAGTCGGATACACCGCACTTTCGATGGTTTGGCCAACGGCGGTGCTGATTTCTTCCAAATTGTCCCCCACCAGACGAACCTCGGGGTTGCGGATAAAATCGTTGATGCGGTGTTCGGGTGCTTGGGGGCCTCGATTGAAAGGGCGAGGGCCGCCGCCGCTGGGACGGGCACCGGGCGGACGATTGCCCGGGGGTTTAGGTCGGAAAGGTTTGAATGCCAACTACATGAATTGTTTTAGTCAGAAAATGGAGGTGGAATACCCCAGTGGTTAAAATTCGCACAAAAATAACCTTGTTTCGGCTTGGCTGGTTTCAGAAGGCCTTAAATTATTTTCTTGACGTGGATTGCCAGACATATTCTTGCCCCAAGAAACAGGAATTTTTGTTTATTTTTGTTGCTTCAAAATTGCATTCCAGATATGAGCAACTTAGAGACGAGTTTGTCCAAGCCCTTATTCATTGTCCAAGAAGACCCAGAAGAAGGTTATACCGCGAAATGTCCGCAGTACAGCATTTATACGCAGGGTGACACTTGGGAGGAACTGATTGCCAATATCAAAGAAGCTATTCTTTGTCACTTTGATGATGGAGCAGCACCTTCTTCTTTTACACTTCATACCGTGAAACGAGAAGAAATGGCACTATGAAATCTCCCCGCAATATATCGGGGGCTGAATTAGGTAAGCTACTCTCCAAAAATTTTGATTACGAGATTGTGCGACAGAAAGGCAGCCACATCCGCATGACTACCCAAAGGCCCAGTAAACATCATATCACAATTCCCAACCATGTCCCCATAAAAATAGGCACTTTGTCGGCTATTCTTGCTGATGTGGCCGAACATCTTGGTCTTAGCCGTGATGAACTAATGGAAATTCTATTCGGATAAATGCCCACCTACGCCGATATAATTCTCCCCCTCGCCCTGCCCAAACGCACCTACACCTACGCCATCCCCGATGATCTGGTGGCGCAGGTGCAGCCCGGTGTGCGCGTGGAAGTGCAGTTCGGGCCAAGTAAACTGTACAGCGGCTTGGTGGAGCGGGTCCACCATACGCCGCCCGATTACCGTCTGAAAAAGATCATTGGTGTACTGGACGAGGTGACCGTGGTTTCCCCGCAACAGCTCGCCCTCTGGGATTGGCTGGCCGACTACTACTGTTGCACCCTCGGCGAGGTGATGCAGGCCGCTCTGCCGGGCCACCTGAAACTCACCAGCGAGACCAAACTGGTCTTCAGCCCCGTTTTTGGCGACGATTTTTCCGAATTGGACAATGACGAATACCTGATCGCCGAGGCCCTGCACCTCCAGCAAGAGGTGTCGGTAGACGATGCCCGCAAGATATTGAACAAAAAAACGGTGTTCCCGGTCATCCAGCGGCTGCTGAACAAGGGGGTGCTGTTCCTGCGGGAGGATTTGCAGGAAAAATTCAAACCGCGCAAGGTGATGGCGGTGCGCTTAGCGGAGCCTTTTCGCAGCGAACCGGATTTGCTGCGCGAAATCTTTGCCGAACTCTCCGGCAAAGAACGCCAGATGGAAATCCTGATGGCTTACCTCGCCCTCAGCAAACAGCAGCCTGTGGTGCTGCGCCAGGAAGTGTTGCACAAGGCCGATGTATCCGAATCGTCGTTTCGCACAGTGGTCAAAAAAGGCATCCTGGAAGTCTATGACCGCGAGGTGAGCCGATTGAGCGGCTATGAGGACGAACTGGCCGAAGCGGGTGATCTCTCCCCGCAGCAGCAGCGGGCGGTGGATGAAATCCGGGCGCATTTTTCCGAAAAAAATACGGTACTGCTGCACGGTATCACTGGCAGCGGCAAGACCCGCATCTACCTTGAACTCATCCGGGAGACCATGCGACAGGGTGGGCAGGTGTTGTATCTGTTGCCCGAAATAGCCCTTACCACTCAGCTCACTACGCGCCTCCAACGGGTGCTGGGCAGCGAGGTGGCGGTCTATCATTCCAAGATCAATTATCAGGAGCGGGTGGAAATCTGGCGCAGTGCCGCCGCAGGCCAGTCAGTCATCTTAGCCGCCCGTTCGGGGCTGTTCCTGCCTTTCCAGCGGCTGCAACTGATTATTGTGGATGAGGAACACGATAATTCCTACAAGCAATACGACCCAGCCCCGCGCTATAACGCCCGCGATACGGCCATTTATCTGGCAAAGCTGTACGAAGCCAAGGTACTCCTCGGCACGGCCACGCCTTCGCTCGAAAGCTACTACAACACCCAGACCGGCAAGTATGGGCTGGTGGAATTGAACGAACGATTCGGAGGCCTGCAACTGCCTGATATGCAGCCGATTGACTTGAAGGAGCAGTACAAAAAGAAGCAGATGCAGGGTATATTTTCTACCCCCTTGCTCGAAAGTCTGCAAGCCGCGATTGACCAGGGAGAACAGGCGATCCTTTTCCAGAACCGCCGTGGCTACTCGCCCATCCTCGAATGCCAGGTCTGCGGCTGGACCGCTCAGTGCCGCCACTGCGACGTAAGCCTCACCTTTCATAAACATTCCAACCGCCTGCGCTGCCATTACTGCGGTTATCAGACCGAACCGGTGACGGTATGCCCGGCCTGTGGCAGCGGCAAGGTCACGCTGCTGGGTTTTGGCACCGAAAAAATCGAGGACGAACTGAAAATCTATCTGCCCAAGGCCCGCATCGGGCGCATGGATTTGGACACGGCAGGCAGTAAGACCAGTTTGGCGGCCCTGCTCCACGATTTTGAGGAAAAACGGCTGGACATTCTCGTCGGCACCCAGATGGTAACCAAGGGCCTCGATTTCGAGAATGTGGGCGTGGTAGGGGTCATCAGTGCGGATCAGCTCCTCCGCTTCCCGGACTTCCGGTCGGGCGAACGCGCCTACCAGTTGCTCACGCAGGTGGCGGGCCGGGCCGGGCGCAAACACAAGCGCGGGCGGGTACTCATCCAGGCCTATGCGCCAGGGCATCCAGTGCTGCAAGAGGTGCTAAAGGGCGACTTTTTAGCCTTTTTGCGGCGCGAGCTGCGGGAACGCCAGGAATTCCATTACCCGCCTTATTATCGCCTTATTCACTTGACGTTGCGCCACAAAGAGGAGCCGACGGTGCATCAGGCGGCGGTGTTTTTTGGAAAATTACTGAAAGAAAAACTCGGCGACCGCGTGTTGGGGCCGGTGCTGCCCCATGTAGCCAGGGTGCGCGGCTACTACACCCAGGAAATCATGCTGAAACTGGAAAAATCCGCCCCGCTGCTGAATGATGCCAAAGCGATGGTCCGCCATTTTACCGAGGTGATGTTGGGCCAGACCGCTTTTGGGCGGGTGCAGGTAGCGGTAGATGTAGACCCGGGGTGAAAGTAAAAGGCAAAGAGGCAATAGGCAAGGTAGCCATTAGGGTATGGCAAAAAAAACCTGCCGCCCTAAGTAGGGAAGCAGGTTAATTTATAAAATAAAAATATGCTTAATAATCAAAGCAGCAGGATCAATAGCAGCACAACAACGAGTATTGCACCGACGGACAGATAAATGCCCCCTCTGGCGGCTTTCTTTATTTGCCGTACTTCCTGGCGGAGTGCTTTTCGCTCGCGGGCACTCAATTGCGATTTATCCATGGCCTTTATTTCTTCCAGCCGCCGGGTCAGCTCTTGGGTGCGCGGATCGACATTCGTCTGTTCCGTTGGTAGCGGGGAAACAGGCAGGGTAGTGCTGGCCTGTAGGCTGTTCCATCCAAAAGAAGTGAACAGGCAAAGTGCCAGGCAGAAGCGAAGTACTTTCTTCATAATGTGTAGGTTTTTAATAATGTTTTAGATGATGGTGGACCTCCACGTGGCGTACAAATAGTGCCAACGGATTGCAAAATATATAACACTATCATGCCATGCTGAAAAAGGCACAAATCGAAGCAAAAACCAGGCGAATTTAGAAAGGACACGGCCTCCATATCTCACTGTGGGGCTGGAAATCCACTCTTGAACAGCCCGATTTTGGATGGACACGGCTGGCACCAAAATGGTGTGATGTAGCCCGATGGACTTAGCCGTGGAATGGTGCTGGACTCGCTGGGGTTGTCATACCTTTCGGCACACCAATATTTCCTTTTTTTCTTCCCACGTAGTCACGGCAAACAGATAAGCGTCCCCGCCGTCGGTTAAGGCAAGTTTGCGACGCACGGCCTCCACGGAATCGGGAAAATTACGTACCGCTAAGTTGGCCCGGCCCTCCGGGAGAGCCATTTTTACCGAGTTTCGGTCGTATTTGCAAGTCTGCTCTACGTAAAAGCGGCGTCCCGGCACATTCGCCCGGAGTTGACTGGAAGTGTACAAATGGGTGTTGGGATGAAGTTTGGACAGACCAAATTGCTGCGCAAAACTGCGGAATGCCCCCGCTTTCAACACCGCTGCATCCGGCTCGTACAAGTACTGTTGAGGCGCGGAAAATGGGGCCACCGCCTGCTGCTCTGCTCGCCAATGGAAAGTAAATTGTTGCGTCGTTTCTCCCAATGCAACCGCCGTTATGGGAATGTCTTCCATGGGCAAAGCAGCTCGTTCCACGAGATAGAGTACTTCCTTGCATTCGTTGTTCACCGACACCACCCAAATCCGGCTGACCGTCAGCAGTTGGCGCACGGCCAGTTTCAGGTCGAGTAGGGGAGCGGTTTTTATTAAAATTTGTGGGGCATGGGCCAGCAATACTGTGCGCAGCGCCACCACGTCTGGTTGGCACTCCGTCAGCCGAAACACCTTGCGCTGTTGGGCATCGCGGCGGGCTGGGTCGAGGTAAAGCAGGTCAAAATGGGGAGGAGAATGATCCAAAAAATCTTCGGCGGTCGATAAAATACATTCTATATTATTGACTGCCAACACGTTGAAATTATGACGTGCACTGTCTACCAAGTCTGGATTTTGCTCCACATAAGTCACTTGGTCAAAACGCGCTGCCCAGGCCCAAGTGTCCACCCCAAGTCCGCCGGTCAGGTCGGCCATGCGCCTACCGGCAAAAAGTCCGGCCTTGAACCGTGCCGTCCGCTCCGAAGAAGCCTGCTCGATGGACAATTGTGGCGGGAAATGCAGGGCCGGATCGTACCAGCCGGGTATTTTGTCGCGCACCTTGCGCAGGGCGAGCAGCTGGCTGGCTACATAGGGCATTGGTATATCCGGGTAGCGGTGCGCTGCGAGCAGCAGGCGTTGCGGATCGGCGTCGAGGTGGTCGCAGATGAATTGCTGGACGGGGTCGTTCGGCATAGCGCATTAACCAATACTGGCCAACCCGATCAACAGTATTAACCCGATCACGATACTAAGGGCGACCAGACAGCCCGATCCTTTCCTTTGGCCAATAGTGCGGTGCGACTTAGCTATCCACAGCGAACGCACGTCCCGATTAGGAACGCAGTACTGGCGGTCATCCAGCGGGTCATCGTACAGCCGGTAATAGATACTCAAATAGTCCCGCACCAGAATGACGGCCCGGTACGTCTTACCATTGGTCAACGTCAGCAGATCAAAAGTGTCCCTGAGCAGCGTACGTTTTTGGGGTGCCAGTACTTGCGGTGTTGGCAGTGCGGTATCCACTTTGTTTCTTTTGTTATACCGTTTCCAGGTTCGGATGCTGTCCCGCTGGATGGCGTACACCCTGCCACTTTGGTCATCGCAGAGTTGGTACTGGATTTCCCGCTCCCCTTGCCAGCCGACCAGCACCAGATAGGTCTTGCCATTGGTCATGGTCAGCGTATCGCAATCCGGTGGGTCGGTATCTACAAAATGATTGGCCTTCGCCAAATTGGGGAGCAAAGCCAAGGGGAGCCATAAGAGGAGCAGTCTGATCATGGTGCAATGGGCGAAGATGGTGGGTGGAAAAGGTGGCCAAAACTACTCCATGATGGGCAAATAAGGGGTACAGCAGCACATTTTTTAAAAACCTTGCTGCCTTTTACCCTACTTTTACTCCTCCGCTAATTGCTCCGCCTTGGCCAGTATTTCTTCCACCGTCTGTTTCAGTTCATCGCCCATGCGCAGGAAGTCGGGATGGTCGAGTTTTTTCAGGATGGCATACCAGATGGGCTTGAAGCGGTCTTTAAATTCTTGCTCCTGACCTTGTGGGGAGGTGAAGAGGTTGTAGAGGGCTTGTTGTTGGTTTTTGGCCAAGAGCGGTTTAAAAATAAAGTAACAGATTCCTAATCCTTTATCATTCCGTAGGAACCCGTCCGCACTATGAGGTACTCGAACGCGATTTTCCCGTCGTAGGGTGGACGGATGCTTACAGCGGGACAAACGTAGCGAACCCCAACAACTACACCTCTGCCTTCAACCGACGATTAACCGCTGCCAAGTCAAATTTTTGCGGGTCGTATTTACCGCCGATCCATTTTTTCATTTCTTTGTGTTCGGGATGTTTAGGGTCTTGCAGGGTTTCCATCAGGTTATAAAACCCCCAAATGCCGCCACAGTCCTCCGGCGGGCAGTTCAGTTTGCCGTCCATGCAGAAAGGGTATTGCTGGCCGGGTACCCGAGACAGCACTTTTTCCACCACGATTTGGTGTTCCCAGCTATCGCCCATGTCGTAGGTGTAAGTGAATTTGGCTTTTTCATGGCTGGCCAGCGCCCCGATTTTTTGTGCGGCGGCATCGTCCACGTCGCCCGGCTCGAAGCCCATCCCGCCTCCGTCCACTGGCCCGAAGCTTTCGTGGCCTGACTCGAAGGTCCACAGGTGGGAACTGTACCAGCCCATCGCAATCTGGATAATGTGGTGCAGGTCTTCCAGCGTAGCGTCTTTGTTCACCAGTACGCGCCGCCAGATCGGTGGCTTAGAATCCTTCAGCGTGATCTTTAGTTGCAGAATGTCAGACATAATTACGAAGAGGGTAGTGAGGAAGCATTTGCGGAATACCGCGTTCATAGTTCATACTTCATCGTTATTTGCATTCCATTTCCAACAGCAACTGCCCCTTGTCCACCGCTGCCCCTTTTTCTACCGCCACGGTTTTTACCTGTCCATTACCAACGGCCTTGATCACGTTTTCCATTTTCATCGCTTCCAGCAGCAGTAGTGGGTCCCCTTTTTGGACTATTTGGCCTGGCTCTACCAGAATTTGCAGCACCAGCCCGGGCATCGGTGCCTTTACGGTGTTTTGCAGTTGGGTGCCGCCCACCGAGAGACCGAGTTGCTGCACCAGGCGCTCATAATGGTCGGCGATGTCCACGGTGTACAAAATGTTGTTGACGCGCAGCACGAACTGCCGGGCCGCGTAATCGGCGGACACGAATTCAGCGCGGTAGGCCCGCTGATGGTGCAGGATGTGAAAGTGGCCATCGCCATCGTCTGGAATAAGGTCAAGCGTCCGGGCATCGTCCGGCAGGATGTCAAATTCGTACTGCCCATTGACGCGAACGTGGAAGGTGTCAGTTTTGTCCATTATTGGGTGGCGTTTATGCCAGTCTATTTTTCTAAACCCTCTAAATCCTTCTAAACCAACTACTTGAACACCCGACAGGTAAGCACCGTAATATCGTCGGGGTAGGGCTGGCGTTCGCGGAAAATATCAATATGTGATAACAGGCTGGTATTCAATTCCTTGGCCGATAGGTCGCTGTGGTGGCGCAGAAATTCGATCAGGTTTTCTTCGCCGAAATCCTCCCCGGCTTTATTGCGGACGTCGGTCACGCCATCAGTGTACAAAAAGATCAGGGCCTCATCGGTGAGGCAAATGCCGCCGATCTCCAGGAAAGGCAGTGTGGGCAACCAGCCGAGCGACGTGCAGCCATTGCGCAGCGGAATCACCTCCCCGTGGGAAAGCAGGAGCGGTGGCGTGTGTCCAGCGTTCACGTAGTGCAGGGTGCGGGTGGCGACATCGTATTTGGCCAAAAACAACGTGATGAACTTATCACCCTGGGTAACCCGCCACACGGCGGCATTCAACTCATGCACGATCTCTTCCAGCGACGGTCGGCGGCTGATCAAAGCATGGAAATTGGCCTGGAAATTGGCCATGAGCAGGGCTGCCGATACCCCCTTGCCCGTAATGTCTGCGATGCAAAAAGCGATCTGACCGTCGGGGAATTCCACCACGTCATAATAGTCGCCGCCCACGGCAAAGTGCGGCTTGTAGATGCTGGCGAGCTGGTAGTTTTTGCCAGACGGCAGGCGGGACGGCACCAGGGTGCGTTGTATCTCGGCTGCCACCTCCAGCTCCCGGCTGATAACCTCCTGGCGGAGCTGCTGCTTGAACAGGCGCTTGTTTTCGAGGGCTACCGCAACCACATTGGTGATGGCGGTCACGAACTGCACTTTGTTGTGTACGTCTTCGTCGTCCTGAAAGCCACCGAGGAAGACGTAGGCGATCGACACTTCCTTATGCGTCACCGGGATCACCAGATCGAATTCGCGAACAAGCGGGTGGCTGGCGTTTTCGAGGCCTTGCAGCGTTCGGTAACGGTTCAGCTCCAGATTAATGTCCATTTCCAGCAAAGTATCCTCCACCCCCAGCGCACTCATGCACTGCCAAGTGCCCGCTTCCTTGAAGAAGAGGGCCATTTTGCGGATACCGATTTCCCAGCGGAGGAAGGAATTGTACATTTTGAACAAGTCCCCGGCCGAAATATTCTCATTGATTGCCTGCGTAATGATCAACAAACTGTTGATCTGCAATTGTTTGAGGCTGACCTCCCGCTCCAGTTTTTCGATTCGCGATAGTGTCCGTTTTATTTCCTGTAATTCCGACATGGTCTGCGCAAATTCAGCGGGAAGGTACGCACAACTACATTTTTGCCGCGCTTTTTGCCAAAACTTATCAACTTTGCGCACAAATTCGTTCCCTGCCCCCATGGAAGCCGAACTATAAACAAACAATAGCCGCAATCAACGACGGACAAACCAAATTCTCTCAGTTATGGAAGACGTAAGCAAAGCCCTGGCCGAAGCCAAGGCAACCATGGAAAAAGCCCTCGAACACTTGGATCATGAACTGGTAAAGCTGCGCACCGGCAAGGCCTCCACCACCCTGCTCACCGATTTATTGGTCGAATACTACGGTACGCCCACGCCGCTCGGCCAGATCGCCAACGTGCAGGTCTCCGATTCGCGTACCTTGTCCATCCAGCCCTGGGAACGCAATATGCTGGGGCCTATCGAGCGCACAATCATTAAATCCAATATGGGTATGACCCCCCACAACGATGGCGAGACGATCCGACTCATGGTGCCGCCGCTCACCGAGGAGCGGCGCAAGGAGCTGGTGAAAAAGGCCAAGGCCGCTGGCGAAGAAAGCAAAGTCGGTGTGCGGGCAGCCCGCCACAAAGCCTTGGACACTATCAAAAAGGCGGTGAAAGACGGCCTGCCAGAAGATGTGGGCAAACGTAAAGAGACCGAGTTGCAGGATTTGGTGAACAAATACGTGGAGCTGACCGACAAAGTGGTAGTCGGCAAGGAAAAGGAAATCATGACCGTTTAACTAGAAATATGAAGTATGAAGTATGAACTATGAGTTGAAAAACCCGTGGTTCATAGTTCATACCTCATAGTTCATACTTCAAAAAAATGAACTTAGAAAAATTCCTCGTCGTGGCCGGTGTGCCGGGCGTACACAAACTTGTTTCCAGCCGCGCCAACGGCCTCGTCATCGAAGACCGCCACGAGGGCCGTACCCGCTTTGTGCCAGTGCGCCAGCAGCAGGTAACCCCTATTGCCACGGTGGCTATCTATACCGATACCGACGAAGGTACCATTTCCCTGACCGATGTCTTCCAGAAAATGCTGGACCAGTACGATACCCTCCCGCCCGCCGATCTGAACGCCAACAGTACTGTACTACGCGAATACTTCTCCGCCATCCTGCCCGAACATGACCGGGACCGGGTCCACATCAACGACATCAAGAAGTGCATCAAGTGGTTCAACTTTATGAAAGAGAAAGGCATTTTTGCGGAAGCCCAGCGGGAAGCGGCGGCACAAGAGGCAGATAACCAAGAAGTTGTAGAGGCTGCTACGGAAGGGGTGGACAGCACGGCAGAAAATATGGCCGCTGACGGGCCAGCGGAACCAACTGTGGCCGAGGCTGGGGCGGAAGAACCCAAAATGACCGACCGGTTGGACGCATCTGCGGAAGTGGTGGTCGAAAAAGGCGAAGACACCCATGTATAAAGGAAAAAAAGTCGTTGTCGTGCTGCCCGCCTACAACGCTGCCAAGACCCTTGAAAAGACTTACCGCGAAATCCCCCTGGATTTGGTGGACGAAGTAATTCTCTGCGACGACCATAGCCGCGACAACACGGCGGAGCTGGGCCGTTCGTTGGGCATCCAGCACGTCATCATCCATGAGCAGAACAAGGGCTACGGGGGCAATCAGAAGTCGTTGTACAACAAAGCATTATCTATTGGTGGCGATATCGTCATCATGCTGCACCCCGATTATCAATACACTCCAAAGCTCATCCCGGCGATGGTCAACATCATTGGCGAAGACCTCTATCCGGTGGTGTTGGGGTCGCGCATCTTGGGCATGGGTGCGCTACGCGGGGGCATGCCACTTTACAAATACGTTTTCAACCGTTTCCTGACGCTCTCCCAAAACCTGCTGATCCATTACAAGCTGTCCGAATACCATACTGGCTACCGGGCATTCAACCGGGAAGTGCTGCAAACCATTAACTTCAATGGCAACTCCGACGACTTCGTTTTCGACAACGAAATGCTTTCGCAGATTGTCTACGCGGGGTTCGACATTGCTGAGGTCACTTGCCCGACTAAATATTTTGAAGAGGCCTCCAGTATCAATTTCCAACGCAGCATGAAGTATGGCTTTGGCGTCTTGCGGGTTTCACTGGGGCATTTTTTCCAAAGAATGGGCCTCACCCAATTGGAGATGTATCGCCGCATAGAAAAGTAAAAATTGCACCCAAAACTGTTCACAAA
The DNA here is from genome assembly GCA_043753125.1 of Saprospirales bacterium. GTDB lineage: Bacteria > Bacteroidota > Bacteroidia > Chitinophagales > Saprospiraceae > M3007. The sequence continues at coordinate 22,536 of JAYUXG010000158.1, forward strand.
ATGTCGTCGAAATAGCATATTGTGTGGAAGGGGTTAATTTTTTGTCAATGACGAATTTATTGTACAGTCGGCACGAATTTTTCTCCCTATTTTGTCGGCATATTTTTTAACCCGCCAATTGTGTTCACCATTTAAACTTTGACATCGGCCTTTGTCTGGCCATTTAATCAAGCCTATGAAACATTTCCTACTTGTTTTTTTCCTCGTGTTGGGGAGTATGGCGGCGAAAGCCCAAAGCATCTCCAAATCTGACCTCTCCATTTACCCAAATCCGACCGCAGAGTTCATTTCCGTAAGAGACAACAATGATGTGGTTGGGTATCTGGCCGTGTACAACATTGTTGGTCGCAAGCTCAAAGAATTTGAGTACCTCAAAGGCGATCAATATTCACTGCTTGATCTACCCAAGGGGATGTACCTCGTCCAAATCCAGGATCGCAACCGCCAGATCATTACAACGCAAAAGATTGACAAGCGTTGATTTAAAAATTGTTGAGAAAAAGTTGAGATGTTGAGGATGTTGAGAAATACGCTCAACATCCTCAACTTTTTTTCAACCATCTCAACGCCTTTTTCTCAACCCCTCCATAATTGTCACTCCACCACTATCTCGTCGGCAAACACCCAGCACGGATGGCCTGCGCCTTCGTGTTCCGTCGGACACTGGCCCAACGAAACACCTACCACGCGCAGGTAACGCGCCTTCCGGCCGTTCAAATCCAGTATAAAATCTTTTTGTAACACGCCTTTTTCCGCCACGGACACCTCGTTTTCAAGGAAAGCGGCTGGGCGGAAGGTTTTTCCATCGTCCGAAACTTCCACCTGCACGGCCTTTGGAAAAAATATCCAGGCATTCTCGTCCTGCAAAAAACCGATGGTCAACTGCTTGATTTTCTTGCGTTTACCAAGGTCCAGTACTACATCGAAGGGGACACCCTGGAAACCTTGCCAGCCGCCCGTGCGGAAGTCGGTGTTGCCGCGGAGGCCATCCAGCAATCCCTCGTCGCCCCGCGCCGTGTACTGCGCAGAGTAGGGAGTATTGTAGCGGATAGACTGCGCCGCATTGTTCAGCAAGCGATACTCAAAGGTGTCCGTAGTGCTTCTTTGGCCGTCTTTTTCTGCCCAAATGGCCAACCTGCCGCATTCATTTACCTCCATCGGGCCGGTGTATTTTTTGGCCGCAGAAGCCTGGCCGTTATCCGACCATTTTTGGTAGTAAATCGTTGCCGCATCAATACAACCAAGTGCTATTTCCTGTCGGCCTTTGAAGTTGCGCTTTCCTTGGCGGATAAAGGGTACTGCGGTCAGATCATGTTCGGAAGCGGGCAATCCTGGCCACATGGTTTTCCACTGATGCGGTTGATCGGTCATTTCTAAGGCCAATGCACCGCCCTCCTTCAATTTTATGGGTACCATCAGCTTGGGTACTGGCCAGTTAATCCCGTTGAAAGCAGCACTTTTTATAAAGCGCTTTTTGGCCGTCACGCCCGGTGCACTTATCGTGAACCCAACGCCATTGTCCAGGTGAAGGGTTGTTTTTTCAAACCAAGGTGTCCCCAGCAAATAACTTTCGTGCCCAAGCACGTCCGGATAAAATCCCATGGCCGAGAACACCAGCCAGGCCGACATTTGTCCACAGTCTTCGTTGCCGCTCAGGCCGTCGGGCCGGTTGGCATATTGTTCGTCCATGATCTGGCGCACCCGTTGCTGGGTCTTCCAGGGCTGGCCAGTATAGCTGTACAAATAAGACAAGTGGTGGCTCGGCTCGTTACCATGCGCGTATTGGCCAATCATGCCCGTCATATCCGCTTGGTTGCGTCCGGTGGTTTTTGACGAGGCAGAAAAAAGGCTGTCCAACCGCTGGCTAAGGCTATCGAATCCGCCCATTAGTCTGGCTAAATCCGACGTAAGCGGCGGCATGGGGAAACGGTACTGCCAGGCATTGGCTTCGGTATAATTGAAATTCACTTCGTAAGGATCGAACGGTTCGTACCAAGTGGCGTTTGCTTTTGCGCGGAAAAATCCCGTCGAAGGATCGAACAGATTTTCGGATGACTTCGAACGGCGGAAGTAATGGCCAGCAATACTGTCCCTCCCCAATTGCTGCGCCATCGCCGCGATACACCAATCGTTGTAAGCATATTCCAGTGTTTTCGACACCGACTCCGGCTCTTTGTCCGCCGGGATGTAGCCCCGAGTGCGGTAATCTTTCATCCCCAAACGGTCTTGGTTAGCGCTCTTAAGCATCGCCGCGAGGGCTTGTTCAGCATCAAAACCACGAATCCCCTTGGCATAAGCGTCGGCGATGACCGAAATGGCATGGTTGCCGATCATACAGTTCGTCTCGTTAGCCGCCAATTCCCAGACGGGCAGCAGACCACCTTGTTCGTACTGCCGCAGGAAAGTCTGGATAAAATCGCTGGTACGTTTCGGTTCCAGTATCGTGAGCAGCGGGTGCAATGCCCGGTGCGTATCCCACAGCGAAAAAACAGTGTAAACGTCATGACCAACCCCCGCGTGGATTTTATTATCCCGTCCACGATACTGCCCGTCCAAGTCGTTCCAAATATTCGGAGCCAGCATCGTGTGATAAAGAGCCGTATAAAAGATCGTTTTTTGGTCGTTTGTGCCGCCTTCCACTTCTATTTTCGAGAGTTGACGCTGCCATTTGGCCTGCGTTTCGGCCTTTATCTGGTTGAAATCGAAATGGTTGCATTCCTTTTCCAGATTCCGACGTGCTCCCTCTATGCTCACCCCGGAAATGCCCACCGTAACTACGAGCGGCTCCGCGCCGGTGTAAAAATTGAGCAATCCGACAATGGCTTTGCTGGTGACGGAAGGTTCCGCTACCCGCGGATTTTGGGCCATGTCCAAAACGATGCTGCTGGATAATGGCGTGGAAAACCGGGCTACGAAATACACGTGCTGTTCCTTGGCCCAGCCCGTAGAGATGCGATAGCCCGCTATTTCGCGGTCGTTCACTACTTCCAAATGCGCATTCAGCACCGAGTCGCGGGGACGAAGATCAATCACCAAACTACCCTTCGTTCGGTTGGGCGGGAAGGTGTAGCGGTGTACGCCCACTCGCTCCGTAGCGGTCAATTCGCATTGGATCTGGTCGCGGTCGAGCAGTACCGAATAGTAGCCCGCCTCGGCGCGTTCGTTTTTTTTCTGAAAATGCGCCCGGTATTCCTCCGGTTCCAGTCGTGCGCCGCCCACAAAAGGCATGAACAGCACGTCGCAGTAGTCGGCCACACCCGTCCCGCTCAAATGGGTATGGGAAAATCCGTAGATCGTCGAGTCGGAATAGTGATAGCCTGAACAGCCATCCCAGTCTTGCGGGTCGGGTCGGGTATCGGGGCTGAGCTGCATCAGGCCGAAAGGAGCCGTCGCGCCGGGATAGGTATGGCCATGGCCGCCAGTGCCGATGAAGGGATTGACAAAGGGTAACTGGCACAAGGCAAGGGGCAACTGGCCAGCAAAAGCAAGCAGCAAACCGAATAAGCGAAGAGAGTGCATAAGTAAATGGAGTACAGCGACATCCCGGAGTTTTATCGGGAAAGGGCAAAATAGCAACGAACCAACTAGCAAAGGGCAAAATAGAAAACGTGCAAAATTACGCCATATTAGCATGGGCATAAAGCATTGATCGCCGAGGCAACCGCAATAAAAAAGCGGAAGGGGGCTGCGTTTCAATTGCCTGTTGCCCTTGGCTATTTGGCCTCTTTATTTTGGCCCTTACGCATCAAAGCTCACCACCACCCGCTGCGTCTTCGGATGCGACTGGCAGGTAAGCACGTAACCGGCGGCCACCTCGTCGGGTTCGAGGCCATAGTTTACGTCCATCTCTACTTGGCCTTCGAGCAGTTTGGCCTTGCACGTGGAACACACGCCGCCCTTGCAGGAAAATGGCAGATCGGCCCCGGCGCGCATGGCGGCATCCAATAAGGTACTGCCATCGGAGGGCAGTTGGAAGTCGAATTGGGTGCCGTCTTGAATGACGGTAATGGAGGCATCGAAGGAGGAGGCACGGCTGGGCGCGCTGGTAGGGCGGCGGCTAAACCCGCCGGTACGGCCAGTTGCAAACAACTCAAAATGAACCTTTTGCGGGGGTACGC
>JAYUXG010000159.1:0-11484 GCA_043753125.1 Saprospirales bacterium
CCAACAGAATTGGTAATAAAATGCAGGCTGGAAAAAAGGTGCACAAACAAGTCGCCCGCCATGCCCGTGCCATAGTCCGTGTAGTTCCGCCACCGGAAAAAACGCAGCGGGTCAAAGGGCCGTTTTTGGGTGTTGCTGATGTAGCTTTCCCAGTCCACTGTCTCCGGGGAGGCATCGGCGGGGATGGGATATTGCCAGGCACCCATGGGGTCGCGGCGCGCCCAGAAGCCCTCGGCATAGTTGAGTTGCCCAATAGCCCCGTCTTTCAAAAGCTGCCTGGCTTTTTCGTTGCCCAAAGACGACACGCCCTGGCTGCCCACCTGGAACACCTTGCCCGTTTCCTTTTGGGCCTGGATGAGGGCCGGGCCTTCCGTGACGGCGTGCACCATCGGCTTTTCGCAGTAGATATGCTTGCCGGCCCGCATGGCCGCGATGGATATTTGCTGGTGCCAGTGGTCGGGTGTCGCCACGATGACGGCATCAATATCTTTCCGATTGATTAGTTCCTGGTAACTGCGGGTCGTGAACAGGTCTGCCCCCCAACGATCTTTGGCTTCCTTGAGGCGACCATTATACAAATCACAAACCGCAATCAGTTTTACACCGGGCACTTGCAAGGCGGTCAACGTGTCTTGTACGCCCATGCCACCGCTACCAATTAGGGCGATATTGACGTTGTCGTTGATATTTTGACCAAGGGTGCGGGTTAGTTTTTCAAAAGCCAAATGGGGTGTTTCACCAGCTAATATGGATGGGCTGGCGGCCACGGCCGCTGCGGAGAGGGCCATTTTTTGCAGAAAAATCCGGCGGGAGGGAGTGGTGTCTTTTTTCATGATTGATAATGAATGACAGTTTTATATAAATTTTTAATGGCTCCTAAACCTCGTAGGTTTTTGAAACCTACGAGGTTTTCATTTCGAATTTTGCTTGGGAAAGACCTCGCCGAGTGTGCGCACTCGTAGCGTCAACAGAAGCGCAGACGACGCGGGTTCACGCGGATTTTTCCGACTATAAAGCCAAGTACGGGGCGAAGAAAGTATTTTTTATCCATGCAAATCCGCATTGTCCGCGTCATCCGCGTTCCCATTGTCGTTCCATTGGGCGACCTTCAAATCTGCTTCAGGAGGTAGAAATTGCTGTCTCCGACTTTGCAAAATTTTATAAAAAGACCGCATTTGTATTTCTTCCAAAGACAAGCCAGTCACCGTTGCTTCAGCCTCCGAGATGGCCCCGCAGTTCAGGGCTTTCAAGAAATAGTTCAACAGTCCCTGCCCCGTCGCCGCATCATCGAAGATATCGCCCGACAAGGTAGCCCGTGCGGCCTTCTCTACAAAATGTTGGAGGCGCAAAGCCGCATCTTCGTAACTGTCCAGAAAAAATACATAAACGGCGGCGTAGCGCATGGGCAACTGCGCCGGGTGCAAATCCCAGCCTTGGTAGAGGCCGTTGGTTAGCGAGTGCATGGTGTGTCCAAAGCCGACCTGCCAGGCATGGTGGACGACCGCTGCGTTTTCCTGGTGCTGTGCCTCCGTTAGGTGGTCGCCCCGGTGCGGGCCGATGGGCATCACATTGGTGGCCCCATCCGAGAGCATGATGCCAGTGTTGCCGAGGGCCACTTTGGTCATGTGGTGGGCGAAATCGCAGACCGGATGGGCCATGGTCTGGTACTTGGCGGTGATGCCCGCGCTGGCCGTGTAGTCATAAGTGCCAAAGTGGGCCGCGATGCACCGCCCATCGCTGGCGCGAATGAAAGACATCAACGGATTTTTGCCCTCGGCATCCATGATGGCCTGGGTCTGCTCGACCATTGTCTCCATTTTCAGACTTTTGGCGGGCAGGCCGAAGGCTTGTTCAAAGGTCTCCAGCAGGCGTACCATCGCCCGGATCTGTTCAGGAATCACCACTTTGGGTAACATCACGATGAAGTGATCCGGCAGGCGGCCGCCGGTTTTTCCCAGCAGGGTGCTTAGAAAAATGTCCAAAGTGCGGATGCCCCGCGCTTTCAGGTCTTCGGTAAAGGGCTTGATACGGATACCGATGAAGGGCGGTAATGTGTTCATTTCCATGCCCTTGGCTACTTCCAAAGCGGCTTGTGTGGCCACCGCGTCTTCCTCTTCGTCGGGGCGGTTGCCAAAGCCGTCCTCGAAGTCGATGCGAAAATCTTCTACCGCTTCGCGCTCCAGTTTCTGCACCACCCGCTCATACACCTGCTGCGCCAGCGCTTCTTTCAAGTGCAACACTTGCATCAACGCCTTATAATCCGGGGCATACGTTCGCAGGCTTTTGAGGGCTGCCTGCGACATCCGCGCGGCGGTATCGTGGGTGAACAGATCGGCACCGCCATAGACGGTATGCACGGGCTGTCGCTCGAACGAGTCGCCTTTGTAGAGATGCTGGTAGGCGAGGTTGGCTACTTTCAATTCGTTTAATATGCTCTCTTTTAATGCGTCGGGCAGGGCCATGGTTAGTGGATTAGTTAACTGGTTAATTAGTTAACTGGTTAATTAGTATAATTCATAATTCATTAACTTCCTCGATACGTAGTATATCCAAATGGACTCAATAATAATGGTACATGGTAATGCGCAGCATCGCGTACATAAAACCGAATTTCCACAGTAGGATAAAAAGTGGCTATGTGTTGCAATGTAAAGTACACCTCTGTTTCAAAAATCAATCTGTATTCACCCGTAGCTAACACGGTATCTTTGAACAGTAGGTCCATTATTCGTCCATCCGCATTGGTTATGCCCTGGGCCAGGGCTTGCCAGCCGGTGATGGTTTGCTGTGCCAAAGTAACGGGTACACCAGCGGCAGGCTTGCCCTTGGCAGTATCGAGAATATGGGTGGTGATCTGGCTCATACTAAAAGGCAATAAGCAGAAGAAACTGGCAAAAGATCAAAAGTCCTGCTCGCCCGAAAAATTTCGATAACCGAACTAACGATCTATTGCCAAAAACCAAAGACGTTATACAATAAGTTTATTTAAGCGTAAGGCCGTGATTTTCTCTTGTTCCAAAGCAGCCTTTATGATTTCTTCTACCAGTTCGTTGTCAAAACGGCCTTTTAAAATACGCAACATCTCTTCCGCCGACTTGTCGGTGGCAAAAACAATGAAAATAAAACCGAATTTGTCAAAATAACACTCATTCCAGGTTTTTAACTCGTCTAATACCTCTTCCTCCGCCTCGCGCACGGCTCCCTGCTCGCCAGAGGCCCAGGCAGCGGTCGACGTAAATTTCTGTTTCAGACCATGCACATCGCCGATGCGTGGATGCCCGGCAAAGGCTTCCAGCCAATCGGCTTTTTTGAGGGAGAACCAAGCGGTCCGGGCCTTTTCCAACAGACCGGCCCGGTCTCGAAACGGGCAGGCGGCTTCCATTTGGGCTACCCAAGCCGTAGAAGCGCAGCATCTGCCGATTTTTTCCTGAAATAGTGCAGTGTCCGCCTCATTCAGCTCGGCCAAGGTCATCACGTCCCGGTCTATCATCCCGTACAGGCGCAAGCGGCTGACTCCGCCGTCGGGGAAGATGGTCAGGCGCACGTGGGTGATGGCTGCATGTGGTAGTATTTCGGCTGTGAATACGTGTTCCGTATCAGCTTGCAGTTTCAGTTCCGGCAAAATGGGCCACCAGTCAGCATTTGTTTCGATGTCGTTTTCCAGCGGCAAAACGGCCCCTTCGAGCATGCAGCGATCGGGGTAATTGCCCTTAAAATGCGCCGTATCCACCACTATTTTCTGAATCTGACCCTTCCGCGCCAAACGCAGGATCAGCCAATCACGGTTGCCGGGTGTGCGGTTGCGCTTGGTTTCCCAACCGTCGCCCATGTTGGCTCCCCGGTGGGGCATATTGATGTTTTCTTTGTGGCTGAAAAACTCATTGTTGCAGGCAATGGCTTGGCCACCATGGACCGCTGCCGCCAAATCAATTACTTCCTCTGCTTTAAGTGCAGACCAGTCCTTGGCTACTTCGCCATAAACCTTCAGCCGGGCCACGCCGCCGTCGGGGTAAATATGAAGTTTGAGGTACGTCCATTTTTCCGGACTCGTAATGGCATAAAAATTCTGGCTGCCCGGCTGTAGGGGCGATTTTGGCAGAATTTCTGTCCAGACAATTTTGGTATCATCCTGCCAATTTACGAATTCTCTTTCATTTAAGTAACCCGCCTCCAGGCTGGCAAAAGGCGGGTGGTTGCCCAAAAAATGGTTGGTATCGATGTCTACGCCATGTATAATACCGATAGCACCGAGTTGCACAATGCACCAATCATGTCCGGCCCCGCGCTTACGCCGACTTTCCCAACCGTCCATCCATTTGCCCCGCTCGGTGTATTTATCGGGAATAAAAACGCCGCGTTCCGGTTTTAACAAATTTTCTTTTTCCGCGAAAAAATCGTCGCTACAGGCCAAAGCCCGGCCCCCGAAACGCTCGGCAGCGAGGTCGGTCATTTTAGTGAAAAGTGGTGGCAGACTTCGGTCAGGCATAAGCAAAAGGGCAAAATTGCAAATGGAATAGAGCGACATTCCGGCTTTGATCGGGAAGGCAAATTAGCAATGAAAACCAGTATTTTGTAAAGATTTATTCCCCTTCTGGTTCAGTATTCTCCCGTTTCAGCGTCCCCGTAATGTACCCAAACGCATCGCCCGAAGCTAGAAAAATCTCGTTGTTATTTTCCATGCCAAACGGCTTGGTATTGACTAATAAGTAGTGCAAATTGGGCATTTTCATGCAAATTTCTGCTACAGCGGGTACGTTTTTCAACACGGCCTCGCCCATAGCGTATAGCGTATGTTGTACCGACAGGCTGTGATGGTCGGTAAACGCCGTCAGCAACTGTTCCCGCACCGACGCCCTGGTTTTTTGAAAATCAAGCCCGGACGGGGTAGGGTAGTGCCAGACGGCTTCGAGTTCGGTCGCCAAAATGCGGTCGGCAGTAGGCGGCAAGGTAGTAAATTTGTCCACGCGGTAATTTTCAAAACCGGAACGGGTGGTTTTCAATATGCGCAAATCGCGGATTCCGGACTGTAGGTACACGTCGTCGCGGGTAGCTTGCACGTTGGTGATTGCTTTTTCGTTGCCGCCGCCGACATAACTGTGCGGATGCGCCTGACCATGCAGCAGCATTCGCTCCCAACGGATCTGCGCCAATTCCAGGCGCACTTTGGACACCTGGGGGTTGTTTTGCAAGAAATAATCCGCCAGAAACAGGGCGAAGTCTTCGATGGTCTGAAGCGGATGCTCCTTGGCCAGTGCAAAGATGGTGTTCTTCATGGTATCGGTGGGCAACACCTGGGTATTGTCGCCTTCCCGGTAGACGGGTCCAAAACTGCCTTCCAACTGTATATCGACGTGAATTTCCTTAAATTCGTGGTAGTCGATGTGGCGCACTACCTTCGCTATCCGAACCGCCGATTTGCCATAACTATCCTGGGTTAACTCGATTTTCATTGCATGGATTTTGATAAAATACTTCGCTCTACCCGCGTGGTCACGCCGGAGGGTGTCAAAGGTGCAACCGTTTTTGTAAAAAACGGTAAGATCGTGCGAATAGTGGAAGGGCCAATATTGACGGAAATCCCCAATTCCCCCGCCATCGAAGATTTGGGCGACGCGGTCTTGATGCCCGGCGTGATCGATGCCCACGTGCACATTAACGAACCGGGGCGCAGCGATTGGGAAGGGTTTGAGACGGCGACGCGGGCGGCGGCGGCGGGCGGAGTAACTACGCTGATCGAAATGCCGCTGAATGCCTCGCCGGTGACGACGACGGTGGCGGCACTGGAGCAAAAAATAGCCGCCACGGAGGGCAAATTGCACGTCCATTGCGGCTTTTATGGCGGTTTGGTACCACAAAATTTAGGTGATCTGCCGGATTTGCTGCGGGCGGGCGTGTTTGGTATCAAGTGCTTTATGACGCATTCGGGCATTGACGAATTTCCCAACGTATCCGCCCTGGAAATCACCCAAGCTATGCGGATAATAGAACCGACCGGATTGCCGCTGCTGGCGCATGCCGAATTGGACGCACCGCACCCGATGCTGGTCTTTTTTCATAAAAACCCCACCCTTTATCACGCTTTTTTGAAATCAAGGCCTAAGACCTGGGAAAACCGGGCCATTGAACAGCTGCTTCAACTTTGTGCCGCTACGCACTGCCGTACCCATATTGTCCACCTTTCGTCGGCGGATTTGATCAGTAAACTGGCGACCGCGAAACAACGCTTGCCGCTGACCGTGGAGACCGCTCCGCACTATTTGTATTTTGCTGCGGAGGACTTGCCCGACGCGCAGACCGTGTTCAAGTGTACACCACCCATTCGCGAACGCGCTAATAATGATCTGCTTTGGCAGGGCTTAAAAAACGGGACGATTGATTTTATCGGTTCCGACCATTCCCCTGCGCCGCCTGCGTTGAAAGAGGTGGAATCGGGCAATCTGGCCAAGGCCTGGGGTGGCATGGCGGGCTTGCAGTTTACCTTGCCCGTGGTGTGGAGTAAAGCCCAGACAGTGGGTTTTGAGCTGACCGATTTGGCGCGTTGGTTATGCAGCCATCCCGCCGATTTTCTTGGATTATCTTCCAAAGGAAAGCTGGCGGTGGGCTACGATGCGGATATTACCATTTGGGAGCCTGATACGGTGTTTACGGTGATAGAAAAAGAGATTTATCACCGGCACAAGATTACGCCGTATTTGGGGAAGCAGTTGCGGGGACGGGTGCTGCAAACTTATGTAGGCGGGGAAAAGGTATTTGATTGCGGGGCGTTTGGACACGTACGGCAGGGTCGGGTATTGATGCGGAAGTGGTAGCGATGGCCGATAAGCCCTGAAAAATGTTGTACCATCCTATACATGATTACCATGAAGTTTGACTTTACAGATGCCTGGGTGCTGCAATAGAGTTTATGTAGGTTTTACAATTAGTTGATAATCAATATATTGGAATGTTTTTTTTGGATACGGAAGTTGTGCAGCACTGGGCTTTGTTGCATGAATAGGTTGGTAGTCGGGTAGCTTGCGGGCGCATGGAAAAGAGAGCCGGTGAGCGTAGATTTGAGGTGCGAAACTAAAAAAACGCCGCCATCAATGCATGGTCGCCTATGCTGCCCAAAGCCAACGCAGCACAGCGTCCATACTCCCGTTAGATTGTGAAAAAACTCCGTTTTTTCTTGTTGATTCCCAGTGTTCCAGTTATCTTACAGTGCACTTAATGTTTAACCTATGGCCCCTTGATACAGGCGGATTTGTTCGACAAGGAACTCGTTGCGGTGGATGGCACCAAAATCCGGACACAGAACAGCAAGAAAAATAACTTGTCAGAAGAGAAGATCAACAAGCGGCAGGGATACGCCCCCGAGCAACTCAAAGCAATGAAAGAACATTCGGAGCAACTGGAACGACAACGCACTCCCGCCAACCGCCGCCAAAGCCAAGGCAGGCGGCAGCGTGCAGCCATACCCCCAGTTGGCTAAATCACCAGCCTTCTTCCCTCCACCGCCGACCGATGGATAGCCTCCACGACCCGGATGTCGCGCATCCCTTCCTCGCCCGGCACCAGCAAAGCGGTGTTGTTGATGATCGCCAGTGCGTCGTTGTCCATTTGCCTGGCTTGTTGGTTGGGAATTTTTAGATCCAATATTTTGCCCTTGCTCGTGCTGCCTTGGATGCCACTATACGACTGGAAGGGTTCGAGTTTGTACCAACCTTGCTCCGCCGTTACGTGGAGGTAGTTCATACTCATACCGAGGCTGGTAGCACAGTTGGCTAATGCTCCGGAAGGGAACTCCAACTGGAAAAGAGTAGTCTCGTCGGCATGGGTATAGATTTCTGGGCGGGTAGTTTTTTCCTGGGCCAGCACGGCCACTGGTTCTTCGCTGGTCGCGTAGCGCGCGGCGTTGAGCGCGTAAACGCCCATGTCAAACATGGCACCACCGCCCATGTCCCGTTTCTGTTTCCAGTGGTCAGTCCGAGGGTCGAAGTAGCCGGTGGACGCCGAGACAAGGCGCACCTTGCCAAAGCTCTTGTCTTGTCCGTAGCCAATGATCTCCCTGGTGTTCGGTTCGTGGTGCATCCGGTAGCCAATGGCGAGTTTCACTTTGTTGTCGTTACAAGCTTTGATCATGGCCACGCACTCCGCTTCCGTCATGGCCATTGGCTTTTCGCACCACACGTGCTTCCCCGCGCTGGCCGCCCGGATGGTGAACTCTCTGTGCAGCACTGGCGGCAGTACGACATAGACCACGTCAATGTCCGGGTTGTTGGCGATGCTGTCGAAATTATCGTAGGTGTAAATATTTTTGGAGGGCAGGTTGTGCTTTTTCTGCCAACGCTCGGCTTTTTCAGGGGTGCCAGTAACGATGCCCGCGAGGTAGCAGTGCTGGGTCAATTGCAGCGCGGGGGCCAGCAAATCGGTGCTGTAATAGCCCAAGCCGACCAAAGCGACCCCGAGACGCTCTTTTTTCTTTTTCAAAGCAATTTGGGAAAAACCGGCGGCAGCGGTAGCCACGGCAGCGGTACCGATGGCGGCTTGCTTAATGAATTTTCTGCGTTGGATCATAGCTTAGTTGTTTGAGGAGCAATGTAGGCTCCTTTTTCCACATAAGCTTTAAATTCCGCGAAGCTTTTCGGTATCCACTTTTTGAACTGGTCAATAGGGTTATCTTTGTTTTACAAAGGGAAGTGATTTTCTTGGGCAAAAAATTGCGAATGCTGTTTTCCACCACCAACGCCTGTTTTCTCCCCGACATCCCCTACCCCGCCGCTGCCCTGCTCCGCGACCTGCGGGAGGGGCTGCGCTACACCTACCGGGGAGAAGAAAAAACACTGCCGTGGCACACCACTTTCCTGGACCTGGACACTTTGCCGTTCGTGCAACGCGCCCCGTACGATCACTTTGGCTGCGCTTGGCGAACCGGCGAAGCTTTGGGAACGCGATGACCAAATGAACGCGGAGTGGCAAAATGACGGCCTACTCATTAGCCTTACTTATTGGTTCCAATCTAGCATAAGCAAACAAGAATCGGGCTTTGCTTCGCTGATGATCACAACAATCGTGTTTTCACGGAATACTTCACGGACACCTACACCCAAACGTTTTCACTGGATACATCAGGGCTGACGTGGCAGACTTTCGGCCTGCCGCATTGCACCGTGCCCACCCATTACCGTTCTTCGCAGTGGGTGCACTTTACGCCCGATGTGGTACGAATACTGTTGTAAAAAAGAAACCACCAGTTGGCGGTGTGGCACGACCCGTAGCACGGAAAACTTGGCTTTGCCAAAGAGGAGCAGTTTTGCTTGATAGTGAAACTAACTGATAATCAATACTTTGTGTTGCGATTGCTGGACTTGGACCGGGAAGGTTATTGGCACCAGTTGGAGTAATGGGGGCGAATGGGCAGAGCGAAACGGTGGTTTCGGCTGGGGTTGGCACGTTGGATGAAGTGGTGGATATGTGGAAGCAGTTGGGTTGGAAGGTGATACGGGAGGATTGAGTTTTAGAAGTTCCGTTCCGAAGAAGGACCAGATTCGACCAACAAGGACATACGTCATTGCAAACAAGAAACTGGCGAACTTCATGTCGCCAGTTTCTCGAAAGCAGTTCCAAAGCCCCGCTATTTTACCTCCCGCAAATTCACATTTTAAATGCAAAGAAGCCTTTAAAATCTACCGTTGCACCACAATTTTTACAAAAGTAGCCTGCTCCCCGGCACTAATGCGCAAGGTGTACATGGCTGCTGGTAGGCTCGTGCAATCCAGAAGTTGATTAAGATCGCCAGTGCCAAAGTCAGCCACTTCCCGGTACACCAGCTGCCCGATAATATTAAATAGGGCAAATTCCACCTCCTGTTGCGCCTTGCCTTGCATTTCCACTGTAAACCGGCCCACGTTGGGGTTGGGGTATACGCGGAATTGTGATAACCAATTAGGTTCGGAGGCACCCACTGTAGTAATGGTAAAGGTTTGTTGCAACGTGGCCGCCCCACAGCTGTTGGCGACAGTTAGTTCTACCATATAGATACCAGCTGCCACGTAGGTATGCGTCGGGTTAGGTTCATCACTAATGGTGCCATCGCCGAATTTCCAGTTATAAGTGGTGCCGTTGGCGGACGTGTTGGTAAAGGTTGCCAAAAGACCCGCAGTTTGGATCGTGAAAGCGGCGGTGGGCAAGGCAGATACCGTGACAATCGTGCTGGCAGTATCAGTGCCAGCACCATTGGAAACCAGGAGCAGAACATTGTACGTACCAGCCTGGCTCCAAGTGACTGCTGGGTTGGTCGCCGATGAGGTAGCCGGATTGCCCCCTTCAAAAGTCCAGGTGACAGTCGTCGCGTTACTACTCGACTGGTTGGTAAACTGCACGGCCAAAGGCGCACAGCCTTTGTTGGTATTTACAGTAAAGGCGGCAGTTGGCACCGTCGAAACACTGCTTGGTTGGGTATAAGTAGCGGTGCCACAATTGTTAGTGGCCGTCAGGGTTACTTGATATATGCCATCATCGGCATAAGTATGGGTCGGATTGTTTACAGAAGAGCTGCTGCCATCGCCAAAATCCCAAGTGTAGACAATGGCATTGCTCGAAGTGTTGGTGAAGGTAAAAGTCGGCCCATCATTAGTACTGGTAAAAGCCGCAGTGGGCGATTCCAAGATAGTAATGAACCCATTCTGTGTATAGGTGCTGCTGCCCGCTGTGGTAGATGCCACCAACGTCGCGTCATAAGTGCCAGGCGTTGCATAGATCACGGTTGGGTGCTGGAGGGTGGAAGTAGCAGGCGTACCACCCGGGAACGTCCAGTTCCAGGCGGTGGTGTTACCAGAAGACAGGTCGGAAAACTGAACAGTCAGGGCAGCACAGCCCGTAGTAGTATTAGCCGTGAAACCAGCACTTGGCGAGGTGATGACGACTACATTTTGGGTAAAAGTACTGGTGCCGCAGCTATTAGTGGTGGTCAGCGTAACCGTATAAGTGCCATCGGCAGTGTAAGTATGGCTCGGAGTGGCAGTTAAGGCATTAGTGCTGTCCCCAAAATCCCAAGCGTAGGTAGTGGCATTGGTCGAATTATTGGTAAATGAAGCGGTTGTACCGACTAAGGTACTGCTAAAAGCAGTGGTCGGAACAGTACTCACTATCACTAAATCAGTCTGCGTCGCCGTGTTGTTGCCCGCCGCGTTGCCCACCGTCAAGGTCACTGAGTAAGTCCCCGCCGTGCCATAAATCACCGCCGGGTTCTGTGCGGTTGAACTGCTGGGCGTACCACCGGGGAATTGCCAGTTGAAAGTCTGCGCGTTCGCCGAGGAAGTGCTGGTGAACTGTACAGACAGTGGCCCGCAATCACTGGCATTACTCGCCGTGAAATTGGCTATAGGCACCGTGGCTACGGCAGTAGTAACCACCGTATGCGTAGCCGTGCTGCTGCCGCAACTGTTCGTGGCGGTCAGCACAACCGTGTAGGTACCGTTGGCAGTATAAGTGTGGCTCGGGGTG
>JAYUXG010000160.1:0-4780 GCA_043753125.1 Saprospirales bacterium
GGAGCCACGCCTTTCACGTTGGCATGGAACTGCACGTCCACCACCGCATCGCTGATGGGTTTCAGGGTCGCTAAGGTGCCGCTATCGCGGTAGCGGACTTTGGTTACCGTATCCAGGCCAGTAGTGGGTAACTCCTTGTATTTCATCAAGTTGACTTTGCCCACCAGCATCCCATTGCGGATCAGATCGTCCTCGCGGCCCAGCACCACGATGTTGGTGTCCGGGCGGATTTCGGTGACAAACATCGGTTCACCCAGCGCGATACCGAGGCCCTTGCGCTGCCCGACCGTGTAAAAAGGGTAGCCTTCGTGGGTACCGAGTACTTTGCCAGTGTTGTCCAAAAACTGGCCGCCGCGCACCTGATCGTCCAGCCCATCCACCCGGCGGCGGAGGAAACCCCGGTAATCATTGTCCGGCACGAAACAGATTTCGAAGCTTTCCGACTTTTTGCTCAATTCGTCCCAGCCACGGTCAGCCGCCATCTGGCGCACTTCGGGCTTGGTAAAATGGCCCAATGGCATTCGGGTGCGGTGCAGGCAAGCTTGGCTCAGGCCCCAGAGTACATAGCTTTGGTCTTTTTGGCGGTCCACGGCGCGGGTGATGTACTTACGGCCGCCCAAGTCATTGATGATGCCATAGTGTCCAGTGGCGATGAACTCGCAGTCGAGCATATCGGCCCGGCGCAGCAAACTGTTCCACTTGATGTGGGTATTGCACAGCACACAGGGATTGGGCGTACGCCCGGCCATGTATTCATCCACAAAATTGTCGATCACATAGTCACCAAACTCTTCGCGGATGTCCACGATGAAATGGTGAAAACCGAGGTGGACGGCCACTTGGCGAGCGTCGTTGATGCTGTCGAGCGAACAGCAACCGGTCTCTTTTTTGGAACCGCCAGCCGTGGCGTAGTCCCAGGTTTTCATGGTCACGCCGATCACTTCCCAACCTTCTTCGTGGAGCAGCACGGCGGCCATGGTGCTGTCAATGCCGCCGGACATGGCGACGAGGGCTTTGCCTAATCTGGACATGACATTTTACGCAGTACGGTTCAAAGCCGTAGGTGAATCCAAAAAACAGCCGGGCGGGCGCGAAAGTTTCGCACCGGCCCGGCCACAAAGATAAATAAAAAAGCAAAACTACAAAAAAAGCAATGATAATCAATGACTTATGATAACATGGCTCCTTACGATGCTTTGGTGACGCCTATTTTTTCAGGCTTTCCAGCAGTTTTTCGGTTTGCGCATAATCGTCGCCCGATTTTTTGGCCAGTTCGATGGCTTTTTTGGCCAGTTTAATGGCTTTTTTATTTTTTCCCAGCTTGGCATACAAGGCGGCCAGCGTGTCGGCATTGTAATAATTGGCGTCCATTTTGACCGATTTCTTGGCCCAACCGAGGGCCGTTTCCAGCATCTTCCGATCAGTGACGTTTTCGTAAAATGTCCAGGTCACCACGTTGATTTCCTCCCAGTTGGTTGGCGGGTAGTGCTTGAAATAGGCCACCGCCGCTTCGGCATATTTGCCAAAATCCCCGGCATTCTGGTGGAACAATAAGGGATAATAGGTAGCCATTTTTTCGCCCTGCTCACCGCCGATGAATTGGCGGACAGCCTGTTGTACTTCGCTCAGTGGTGCCTCGGGATGGGTGCTTAAGTATTGCTGCAAGGCCAGCTGCGATTTGTCCGACACAGCTTCTGCCCCGAATTTTTCGGTGAACTGGACCCGGTTTTTCATAAAATACTCGAACGGTGCCGATGCAGGGTCGTTGGCGTAGCGCAAAATGATCTCCATGTTGGCAGCTGTCGTCCAGTCAGTATGGGTCGTGAGGTAATCAGCGGCCATTTGGTTGACGCCGGGGTCATCGGCGGCAGACTTTGCGGCCAAATAAGCGACCATGAACGCCGGGTCGCGGTTGCCTTTGGCGTACTGTTGATCGAGGCCGCGCTGGTTCTTGGCTGGGTCGGTGGCAGCGGTCCCCAACGCCAGGAACTGGGCGACATCGTGGTAACCCAGGGCGCGATGCACCACGGTACCCTCCCCATCGACGAACAAGAGGGTCGGATAGGCTTCCACCTTATAGCGAGACGCGAGATCGGGTCCTTCGCCTTTTTCCATGTCGATCTTGGCGTTGACAAAGCGGGCGTTGTAGAATTTGGCCACCTCCTGGTCGCTGAAGGTCTGCTTGGACATCATCTTGCAGGGGCCACACCAAGCCGCGTAAGCGTCGAGGAAAACGAGCTTACGGTCGGTCTTGGCTTGGGCCAAAATATCCGCCCAAGGCTTGGATTCAAACTGGATGCCTTGGGCCAGGAGGACAGTGGGGGCCAATAGGAAGCAAAAAAGAAAGGTGCGCATAAAGAAGTTGGTCTTATTTTTGGATGGAGGACTTGTCAACAATAACCTAGATTAGGCCGCCGAATTCAGTTCGTTCCAGCGGAGTTTGTGTTCAAATTTGAGGGACTGATCTTGTTCCAGCAAATCCACGTAGTTAGCGATGAACTTAGCGGGATCGGACAGCAGTCGAAGATAGTAGTACAAGGTTTTCAGCAAACCATTGGGGATGACTTGACAGCCATGTATTTTCTGGATGATCTCAATAGCCTCGTCAATCTTGGTTCTTTCTACTGGATCAATATGTTCGTTGGTAGAGAGCAAATAATAGCGAAGCACCTGCGTTTTCTGGAATTTTTCATAGGCATCAAGGACCAATTGGGCTGAAATAGGGATCCCATGTTTTACCTCTACCGCTTCGAACGGCTGTCCCCCAGCACCCGTTACTTCAATGTCGCCAATGCGCCCACTACTTCTGTCCGATGAGGTGTGGCTCTCAATCGGGGCCAAAATCATGCCCTCAAAACGCTTGGTTTCCTGCACCAAGCATTGATAAGCTGCATATAAGGCAAGCGAGGGAAGGCGCGCTGCGCCTTCGGAAGTGTATTTGGAGAAGAAGTGCCTGCCCAGAAGGTCGGTGATGTGCCGGATGGACAAATTTGCAGGTTTTGCTAATTGTATAGACTGCTTGTTTCGCTGAATGATTAATCCTTGAAAAAGGTATTGGAGCATCTGTTCGCTCTCCCCTCCCTGCTCAATGTAGTGCAGGGTGCTTAGAAATGCTTGTTTCAAAGACTGTGGTTGGATAGCCCCGGTGTATTCGTAATCGTAGGGTACTTTTTGCTCCAATGAGCGGGTGAGCCAGCCACTTTCGGACATTGCTGGAAACCGTAGGCTTTTGAGAAAAGGAGTGATGTGGATGCTATCAAAAGTTCGCCCAGAGTACCCGCCTACAATACTGGTTTGGTGTTTTCTGATATCTTGTTGCGAATTAAAAATTTTATAGACGAGACTAGTAATAGTAACCGTCAGCACACCTTTCGAGGATTCGGAGCTGCGCAGTATTTCATTTAAATAGCCCTTTACATCATCGGGCAAATCATGCTGGATCTCTGCTTCTGCCCCAACTATATCCATTGTATTTTCATAAAGTTCTTGCAGGTATTTTCTAGCCCTTGCTTTCATAAAAGTTGTTTTTTTATCTGCTCGCCGATGGCTTGTACCATGTGTACACATACAGAGTTACCCACTTGTCGGTAAAGTTCTGCTTTGCTATAAATAAGCTTAAATTGTTGGGGAAACCCCATGATTCGATAGCACTCTTGAATAGTCAATTTTCGGACCCGTCCTTCATGCCAAATCCAAAATCTGCCAGATGATTCTTGTGATGGAAGTGCTGGATGAGTACCATCGCTCGAATAGATGCGATTGGGCTGCTTGTGTACCCGAGACAAGTGTTCCGTACCGGAACGCACCCCTGCCTTTCTTATTTTTTTGTTGCGATAGCCTACAAAGATTAATCCCGAATCTTGTTGGCGATATTCATCAAGAATGGTATAAGGTTCGTCAAGAAATTCAAAATCGCCCTCCTTATCCAAAAAATCGCGCAGTATGGGCTTGGGGTGTTTAGAGATCAGGTTGAAATCAAAACATTTTTCCTTGTGACAGACAAGAATTATTCTTTCTCGGTTTTGCGGCACTCCATAATCCGAAGCATTGAGCAGTTTTGTACTCACTGTATAGCCCATTTCTTCCATATGGCGAATAATGGTGGCCAGGGTCTTTTTTTTGTCGTGGTAAATTAGGTGCTTTACGTTTTCCAAAAGCACCACTTTTGGTTGGCGCAACTCAATGAGTTTGAAAACATAGTAAATCAATGTTCCGCGCGTGTCCTCAAAACCTTTCATTTTGCCAGATATGCTGAATGGCTGGCATGGGAAGCCAGCGCAAAGCACATCATGTGGAGGGATTTTTTCCAGATCAAATTTAGTGATGTCGCCAAATGGAACTTCGCCAAAATTCAGTTCGTAAGATTTTTGCGCGTATGCGTTATATTCTGACGAGAAAATGCACTTACCGCCGATGTTCTGCATAGCGATTCGGAACCCACCAATGCCAGCGAACAAATCAATAAAGGAAAAGGTGGGGCGTTCAGGTGGAGGGAAAGGTACATCCCAATTTAAGGGCAGCAAACCCTGTACTCCATCCTCCCTTAACGCAAGTGGCGATTTATCAAGAATTTGGTAGTAGGCCTCTGCACCGGGTTTGAAAAACTGTGAAGTGCCGTTTTTGGAATTTTGCAGGTAGTGCGTAAGAAATGCTAAACCCTCGCTGTCTGCAAGCGGATTTTCAAAATTCAAAGTTTTTCTTAAATCAGAATACCTCAGCATCACGTAGAGTTTCAAACAATTTATTTCGCAAAGGTAGCACTAATTATATGGACACCAAG
>JAYUXG010000161.1:0-11482 GCA_043753125.1 Saprospirales bacterium
AAAGCAACGCAAACGACTGGCCAAAAAACCATTGCCTCCGTCGGAATGGTGGTTTTTCGACAAAATTGCGTCATTTGTCACGGTGCAGACGGACGATTAGGCCTCAATGGAGCCAAAGACCTCACACTGAGCGAGCGACCACTGGAAGAGCGCGTCCAGCTTATCACCCATGGCAAGAACCTGATGGCACCATTCCAATCCATTCTATCGCCCGAGGAAATAGCAGCCGTAGCAGCCTACACCCTTACTCTGAAAAAGTAAGGGACGTCCGTTCCGGCCAACTCCTCAAAGGGGTGAAGATGAATAGCCCGCCTGAAATGCGGGAGAACTCATACCAGCATTCCCGCCTGCATCATCTCCTCGATCTCCTCTGCTTCAATGGGGATATTTTTGAACAAATCCAGCGGGCCGTGGTCCGTGATCAGGATGTCGTTTTCCAAGCGGATGCCCAAGTTCTCTTCCGGAATGTAAATGCCTGGTTCGCACGTGAACAGCATACCCGCGCGGAACGGCTCGTAGCGCATACATAGGTCGTGTACATCCAGCCCCAAGTGGTGGCTGGTGCCGTGCATGAAGTATTTTTTATAGGCGGGTTTTTCTTCGGTTTGCTTTTCCACGTCGTCTCGGCTGATAAGGCCGAGGCCCAGCAGTTCGGATTCCATGATCTTGCCGACCTCTTTGTGGTACTCTTCGAGCGTGTTGCCCGGCACCAACATGGCCCGCGCTTCTTTTAGGACTCGATGCACGGCATTGTAGACGGCCCGCTGGCGATCAGTGAAAACCCCGTTCACTGGGATCGAGCGCGTTAGGTCGGCATTGTAGTTGGCGTACTCGCAGCCAAAATCCATGAGCAGTACGTCCCCATCCTGGCACTGCTGGTTGTTGTCGATGTAGTGCAACACACAGGCATTTTTACCAGCACCAACAATGGGCGTGTAGCCGTGTCCGGTGGCCCGGTTGCGAATAAACTCGTGAATAATTTCCGCTTCGATCTCGTATTCCCAGACGCCCGGTTTTACAAATTCCAATACCCGTTGGAGAGCCTTTCCAGTGATGTCGATGCAATGCTGGGTGGCCTCCACCTCGTACTTGCTCTTCACCGTCTGCAATTTCTTCAAAACAGGCTGGGCGCGGTGTACCGTGTGCGCAGGGTAGCGGTTGCGGATGCGTTGCGCGTAGCGCAGATCGCGGGTTTGCACCTCGCTCAAGTAGCGATCGTTCTCGTTGATATTCAGATAAATACCTTCCGATAGCAATATGAGCTCGTTCAAAACTTGCTCAGCCTCGTCCAAAAACATTACTTTCTCCACACCAGAGGCGGCGGCAGCTTCTTCTTTGGTGTATTTATGCCCTTCCCACACCGCAATGAGCTCGCTGGTGCGCTTGATAAGCAGTAACTCTTGGTGCTTTTCCCGGGGACAATCGGGAAACAACACCAGCATGGTCTCTTCCTGATCAATCCCGCTGAGGTAGTACAGCCCGGCGTTTTGCCGGAAAGGATGGAACTGGTCGCCCGACCGCGGCATCAGGTCGTTGGCGTTAAAGATCGCGATGGTATGCGGCTTCATCTCGCGGGTGAAGCGTTTGCGGTTGAGCTGAAACAGTTCGGGAGAAAGCGGCGTGTATTTCATGGACAAAGAAGGCAAGTTTTACCCAAATCCACCAAATGTTTGGAACAAAAAAATAGCCAATGACCATCATCAGTCGCTGAACAGCAGGCGCGATAATTTTTTTTTGCCGTCAAAATTTGTCCGCCCCTCAAAAACCCTACTTTTGCCCGGCATCCGTCCTTCTATTTTCTACCATCAAAACACATACCCGATGACTTTTCCGGCCAACTGTAAATATACCAGCGACCACGAATGGATCCGCCTCGACGGCGATGATACCGCTTACGTGGGCATTACCGATTTTGCCCAGGGTGAATTGGGCGAGCTCGTTTATATCGAAGTGGAAAGCATCGGTGACACCGTGGATGCCCACGCCATTTTTGGTACGGTGGAAGCGGTAAAGACCACCTCCGACTTGTTCATGCCCGTTCAGGGCGAGGTATTGGAATTTAACCCTGCTCTTGACGATTCAAAGGGTGGAAATCCGGGCCTGCTCAACGAGGACCCTTATGGTCAGGGTTGGATTGTAAAAATAAGGCTCACCAACCCCGCCGATTTGGATGCGCTATTGACGGTGGAGAAGTATAAGGAACTGATCGGACAGTAAGAGTTCACTTGTTGGCCAATTGCCCACAAGCCGCGTCAATGTCTTTGCCCCGGCTGCGGCGGACGGTGACGGTGACGCCCGCTTGGACTAGGTAAGCCGCGAAAGCATTCAAGCGGTTCTCGTCCGATTTTTCAAAAAGCCCGCCGTCGATCGGATTGTATTCGATGATGTTCACGCGGACGGGAAAGCGGCGGCGACAGAGTTGTACGAGCCGCGCAGCATCTTCGAGGCTATCATTAAAACGTTCAAAAGCAATGTATTCGTAGGAAATACGGGTTTTGGTCAGCTGATAGAAGTACTCGAGGCTTTGCATCAGTGCCTCCAAATTATTGGACTCATTGATAGGCATGATCTCGTTGCGTTTCTGATCATCGGCGGCATGAAGGCTCACGGCGAGATTGCTGCGAAAGCCATCGTCGGCCAACTTGCGGATCATTTTGGCAATCCCTGCCGTACTAACAGTAATGCGCCGGGCCGACATCCCCAGTCCTTCCGGGATGGGCGAGGTAAGCCGGGCAATGCTCTCCATCGTGTTGGCATAAGTGAGCAGCGGTTCGCCCATACCCATGTAGACCACATTGGTAAGACCATGCTCGAAGGTGGCCAAACTTTGGCGTTGTACACCCACTACTTGATCAAATATCTCGGCGGCTTCCAAATTGCGCTTACGGCCCATGCGGCCCGTGGCGCAAAACTTGCAGGTCAGGCTGCAACCCACTTGGGTGCTAACGCAGACGGTGTAGCGGTCATCGTCGGGTACGGGGATGAGTACGCTTTCGATACGGTGTCCATCGTAGGTGGCCCAGCGCGACTTAATAGTACCGTCCTGGCTGCGCTGCACCTGATCTTCCTGCAAAGTATGGAAAGTAAATTCGGTCTTCAATCGCTCCCGCAAGGCTTTGGAGAGATTTGACATGACCTCAAAATCGGCAGCACATTTTACCCAAAGCCATTCGTAGAGTTGTTTGGCGCGAAAACGGGGTTCTCCCCACGCGGCCAGGGCCTGCTCAATCTGCGGCAGATTCAGCGACCGGATGTCCCGTTTTTCCGGGGCGGGTGCATCCGGCATATCATTGGAAAGAAGCGGAGCAATGGGTTCCATAGTTGAAAAGGCAATCTGCAAAGGCAAAAAATACAGTGTGCAATTTGAAATAAACACAGGAAACAATACAAAAAGGCAGTCCGTTTAAATTTGTTATATCCTTGTGCTTTTGTTATCAAATGTTCACTTTCAACGTCTCCAGATAAGTGCGCACCGCACTAAAACTAACCGTTTGTTTGGCAAAGTGGAACTGCGCCGCCGCCGCCTCTTCGTCCGAGGCACTCAAATGGTGCAAGATGTTGGTCAGGTGCATTTTCATGTGTCCCTGCTGAATACCAGTGGTGACCAGTGAGCGCACGGCGGCGAAATTTTGGGCCAGGCCCGCACAGGCCACGATACACATCAGCTCGCGCGCGGAGGGGTGGCCCAACAGTTCCAGCGAATACTTGGCCAGCGGGTGCAGGGCAGTCAGCCCGCCCACCGTGCCAAGGGCCAGCGGCACTTCCAGTTCGAAACGAAATATACCATTGCTCACCTTGCAGCGGCTCAGGCTGTGGTAGTGTCCGCCCCGGCTGGCGTAAGCGTGGCCGCAGGCCTCTATGGCCCGAAAGTCGTTGCCAGTAGCCAGTACCACGGCATCTATACCATTGAAGATGCCTTTGTTGTGCGTGGTGGCCCGGTAAGGGTCAATGTTGGCGATGCGTACCGCAGTGGCAAACCGATCTGCCAAAATATGTGGCTCCATGCCAAGATCGCGGGCAAGCCCAGCGAAAGACTCGATGGTGCATTCGCCCCAGGCCCGCACCCGGCAGTCGGGGGTAAAGTTGGACAGAATGGCCATGATGACTTCTACGTCCCGTTCTTGGTCGGATAGGCCGGGATGGTGCATCAGAAAATCCTCCAGGCTCCGCGCAAAACGTTCCAGCACAGAATTGACAAAGTTGGCCCCCATGCTGTCGCAGGTCTCGAAGGAGACGCGAATTTGGTAGTAATCCGGTTCCAGGTGCGTGTAATCGAGCAGCTCCACCGTGCGGATGCCCCCACCACGGCGTTCCATGTTGGCCGTCAGGTCGGCGGCATCGGCGATGAGGCGGGCCTTGAGGACCGGAAACCAACCTTGCAACCGATCGGTCTGGCCCGTCCAGCGAAAATGGACTTGGCCCAGCTTTACCGTGTCCACCACTTCGGCGTGGAAGCCGCCGCGCTCTGCCCAAAACTTGGCGGCACTGCTGGCCGCTGCCACGACGCTGCTTTCTTCGATCACCATGGGCACCGCATAGGTGCGCCCATTGATCAGAAAATTCGGGGCAATGCAGTAAGGCAGCACGTAATTGGCCACCGTATTTTCGGCAAGGCCATCCAGCACCCGCTGTATTCTTGGCTCCGGGTGTTGCCAAGACTGGAGGTCCTGCGCTGCCACGGGCGGGTCTTGCGCAAAATTTTCCACCAACCAATTAATCTTCTGCTGTTTGTTGAGCTTGGAAAAGCCGGAAATAGATTTGTTCATGATCACTTTTTAATCCTCAAAAAGGCCTGTGCCAGTTCCAGTCCCCGCACTTGGCTTTGCACAAATGCGCGCAGATCGGCATAGTCTCCTTGCGCGTGTTTCAAAAAGCCGGAGGCTTGGCCATAGACGGCGGAGAGCGGTGATTTTTTCAGCAAATAATACCCATCGAGGAAGTCGCGGATGCCACCAGAAATAATGAGGTGCTGTGCTTGGCAGCGGTCGCCCAGTTCGGCGGTCAGTGCGTTGATAAAGCCCATCATTTCCTCGGCGGAATGCCCAAGGGTAGTTATTTTTTCAAAGGTAAATTGCGTGGATGGGTCGCTGCGCAGCAGTTCGAGTTTGGCAAAATTGGTGCCGCCAGCCGCAGCGAATTCGATAGCCGCCAATGGCAATTGCAGCAAAGCCCGTAGGCTTTCCGGCCCAAAACCCTGGCCCACTTCTTTGACAATAATTTTATAATCAGCCACTTGCATCAGCCACTCGATCGTCTCGATGGGTGGCACCCGGAACACGTCGCCCTCTGGCTGCATGGCTTCTTGCAAGGGGTTAACGTGGACAATGAGGCCGTCGGCGCGCAATTTGGTCAACAACGCCGGAATGCGGTCGATCTCATTGCGGTCGATCAATTGTTCGATTTGGGCCACACCCAGATTGGCAAACAGCGGCAAATCCGGCCCCAGCCAATCACGTACGTCGAAATCTGCCAACACGTCATTGGCATACAACAATTGTCGACAGCTGCCCAATCCCATGCCCATGCCAAATTCGGAGCAGGCGCGGGCCAAGTTAGTGTTGATGGTCTTAGCCAAGGCTGTGCCACCCGTCATGGACGATACCCAGAGGGGACTACGCAGGGTTTTTCCCAAAAACGGAAAGGGAAGCAGTGCGGGCGAGACAGGATGTGCGCTCAACAAAGGCTCGTAATAAAACCGCTCATCCAACTCAACGGCCGCCACCTGGCTCCGGAAGGCTAATTCGATATGATCCTGTTTGCGCACCTGCGCCGTAGGGTCGTTATCGGGGATTGGAATGTTGTTTGGATCGGTGGCCATGATGGCGGCGAAGGTAGGGCTTTCGGACAGGCAGGCATAATATTGTCGTCTGCGGAAAAGCATAGGTGATAAATCCTTTGATATTACCCTTAATTTTTGTCGAATTTTGGCCCATACAACCACTGGCTTATGCACCAACTGAAAGAACGGATTCGCAATCTGATTATGCAAAATGAAACCGACGCAGCAGTAGATACGCTGTTGGAGTGGTCGAAAGTGAATTATTTGAGTATATACGATCAATGTGTCCTGTTGAGAGCATGGCTGGAACAAACGGAGCGCGAAGCAAATACGAATTTGATTGGGTCGGAAGATGCCATGCGCCAAGTGAACCAGGTGAATGCGGCGTTGCTCCATTTGATTTCCGATTTGGATGGGGATCCTGTGGAACAGACAGCATCTATACCAGCATCAATAACCACTAACCAAAATAATTGGCTCGTACCTACCTTAATAGGAGCGTTGATATTAGCTATCGGCGCAGCCCTGTACTTTTTCTTTGCGTCTCCGACCACGGCAATTGCTGCTTCTGGAAAAGTGCGTTTTCCAGAAGGCAAACGAGTGGCGTTGGTGGACATTGGCAATGAAATTGCCTACGAAATACTGGACGGTCGGATCGAGCCGCTCAATCCACAGCAACTGCGACTGGTGCTGCAAATACGTTGCCTACCCAAAACAACCTATCGGCAAGCCGTTAATTTCTGGAGCCAGAACTTTCGACTGGAGTGTCCTAACCTTCCACCTTTTGCACCCGCCAACGACCTGAATATAGTTGTAGAGCATGGTAGCTATCGGGATGGATCGGTAGAGTTCTTGCTGCCCGTTCAGACCCATTCGGCGAAACTAACTATTCAGTTCGGTAGCCAAACTGCCCAATTATCCTTGGTTTGGTAGGCCGTAGTTTGTTGATTCCTTTGCCGGAAACTAATTTTGCTTACTTTTGCCGCCGTTTTTGGGGCAGAATCGCCTGGTTTTCGATGAACACAAACCTTTTCACCAACTTTATTTTTTCATAACCAAACAAAAATCACGGGATGGAGTCTCTGATTTACTTAATTCCACTTTTCGGTGTAGTCGGGCTGGTGTATATGTTCGTCCTGCAAAACTGGGTGAACAAACAAGATGCCGGTGACGGCACCATGCAAGAAATCGCCAAGGCCATCGCTGAAGGCGCATTGGCCTTCCTGAAAGCAGAATACCGCGTGTTGGCCATTTTCGTGGTCATTGCCAGCGTGTTGCTCGGCTGGTTGAGTACCCAAGTGGATAGCAGCCACCCGCTCATTGTGTTTGCCTTTATCGTGGGTGCCTTTTTCTCGGCCCTGGCCGGCAATATGGGTATGCGCGTGGCCACTAAGGCCAATGTGCGTACCACGCAGGCCGCTCGTACCAGCCTCGCCAAAGCCTTGAAAGTGTCTTTTAACGGTGGTTCGGTGATGGGCTTGGGCGTGGCCGGCTTGGCCGTGCTTGGCCTCAGCCTGCTGTTTATACTTTTCTACAATTATTTTATGAATGGTGTGTACGGTGCCGAGCGTGGTGCCGTGGATATGTCGCGGGTGTTGGAAGTGTTGGCGGGTTTCTCGCTGGGCGCGGAATCCATCGCCCTGTTTGCCCGTGTGGGGGGTGGCATTTATACCAAAGCCGCCGACGTGGGTGCTGACTTAGTAGGCAAGGTGGAAGCAGGCATCCCCGAGGATGACCCACGCAACCCGGCCACCATCGCCGATAACGTGGGCGACAATGTGGGCGACGTGGCCGGTATGGGAGCCGATTTGTTTGGTTCTTACGTGGCCACGATGTTGGCCGCGATGGTGCTGGGCAACTCGGTAATTCGCGATACGGGCGTGGCCAACGATGGCTTTGGCGGCATTGGCCCGATCCTGTTGCCGATGCTGATCGCTGGCCTGGGCATTTTATTCTCCATCATCGGGATGCTGATGGTGCGCGTGACCGATAACGCTAATTTGGGTTTCAATGCCGTGCAAGGTGCGCTCAACCGGGGCAACTGGGCGAGCATTATTATTACGGGTATTGCCTGCTATCCGGTCATCAACTGGATGATTCCGGCAGGCCAAGTGACCATGCGATTCTTTGGACGGGGTACTCAGGTTATCTCTAACCTAAATTTGTATGGAGCCGTAGTGGTCGGCCTGGTGGTCGGTGCGCTGATCTCGCTGATCACAGAATATTACACCGGCATGGGCAAGAAGCCGGTCATGAGCATCGTCCGCCAATCGGCCACCGGCCACGGCACTAACGTAATCGCTGGGTTGGCCACGGGCATGATGTCCACTTGGATGCCCATCGTGCTGTTTGCCGGGGCTATCTGGAGTGCTTATTCGCTGGCGGGCTTCTACGGCGTAGCTATTGCGGCCTCGGCAATGATGGCCACTACGGCCATGCAGTTGGCTATTGATGCTTTCGGGCCAATCGCTGACAATGCGGGCGGTATTGCCGAGATGAGCAAGCTGCCAAAGGAAGTGCGCGAGCGCACGGACATACTGGACACGGTAGGCAACACCACAGCAGCCATCGGCAAGGGCTTTGCCATTGCGTCGGCGGCCTTGACAGCGCTGGCCCTGTTTGCCGCTTACGTGGACTTCACGGGCATTCAAGGCATCAATATTTTTAAAGCCGATGTATTGGCCGCCCTGTTTATCGGCGGTATGATTCCGGTGGTGTTCTCGGCTTTTGCTATGCAAAGTGTGGGCCGCGCCGCCATGGAAATGGTAGAAGAAGTGCGCCGCCAATTCCGGGAAATACCCGGGTTGTTGGAAGGCACCGGAAAAGCAGAATATGGCAAATGCGTGGATATTTCCACCAAGGCCGCGCTGCGCGAAATGGTTCCGCCGGGCCTGATTACCATCGTGACCCCGATTGTGGTGGGCTTCATCATGGGTGCCGAGGCATTGGGAGGCTATATGGCTGGCGTAACAGTAAGCGGTGTACTATGGGCCATCTTCCAGTCCAACGCGGGCGGTGCTTGGGACAATGCCAAGAAATCGTTTGAGAAAGGCGTAGAGATCAATGGCAAAATGTTTTATAAAGGCTCCGATCCGCACAAATCGGCGGTGACCGGCGATACAGTGGGCGATCCATTTAAGGATACTTCCGGGCCTTCCATGAATATCTTGATCAAATTGTCGTGTCTGGTTGGCTTAGCGATTGCCCCGATCTTGGGCGAACGGGCGGCTGGTGAAACTGGTTCTATTTTGAAGCCAGAGCAGAAGATGGAGCAGATGTCTGTGGTGCCCACGCCTCCGGCGGCAGCTCCGATTAAGTAGGAAATCTGGTTTTGAAAATAACTATTATTGCCTTATCGGCCCCAATAGCGGTTTGCTATTGGGGCCGATTTTTTAGTCTTTGCTTGGAATGTAGGAAGTTGCCGTGAAGTTTTTCACTTTTGCAGGCCAGCCTTCTCATTCGTCTTACCGCCTCTGCCATGTACGATTTAGTCAAAACGCCCTTCGGCAAATACACCCGCTACACTTTACAACACGTCGCTACGGGCAATTCTTTCAGTATTGTCCCCGAACGCGGGGCCAACCTGCTGGATCTGACTATCGGCGGGCAACCCATCCTGGACGGCTATCAAACGCCGGAAGAGCTGAACATCGCCAAATTTGGCAAAAGTGCGCTGCTGTTTCCCTTTCCCAACCGGCTCGACCGGGGCCAATATAAGTGGCTGGGCCAGCAATACCAGTTCCCGATCAACAATGCCGCCACGGAGAATGCGATTCATGGCTTCGTCCGCGACGAGGCTTTTGAGGTGGATTACGTGTTTTTGGCTAAGGACCATGCCAGCATGCTGTGCGGCTTTACTTACCAAGGCCAGCGCGAATACTATCCCTTTCCATTTATCTTGGAAATAAAATTTATGCTGCACGATAACGGCCATTTTACCGTAGAAGTAGCCTGTCAAAATTTGCATAACCAGCCTATTCCCATCGGCTTTGGCTGGCACCCTTACTTCCGGCTGACGGAACGGGTGGATGACCATTGGTTGCAGTTACCTGCTTGCGAAAAAGTGGTCATTCAGGAACGCATGATCCCTACTGGCGAACGGACGGCCTTCCCGGATTATCAACGCAAAAAGCAGATCGGTGAAGTAATGCTGGACACTTGTTTCCAGACTAAAAAGGCGGAAGGCAGCTATAAAATGCAGTTGGAAAACGCTGGAAAACAGTTGACGGTACAGGCCAGCGCACGCCAATTTCCTTATTTTCAGGTCTTTACCCCGCCGCATCGCACCAGTGTCGCCTTGGAGCCGATGACCTGCAACGTGGACGCTTTTAACAACGGGCAGGGTTTGGTGACGCTGCAACCGGAAGAGGAGTGGAAGGGAAAAATTACGATTGGGTTGGAAGGGTAGAGCCGTCGAAATGGTCGAATCATAAGTCGCTGCGTTTTCGGAAGATAATTTCCATTACCCCTTTCACAATGAAGGACTTACGAAGCATTTTTTGGCCGCACGTCGTCTTGGGGGAAAAAATCTGAAAATCTTTATCCACACATAGGTTATCCACATTGTGGATAAGAATAAACCCGTTTGACACCTATTGAAAATCAATGCTTTAGGCAAATTATCAACATGGTGTGGAAAACAACCATTTGGCTACTGGGCTGGGACCGCCTACTTTCGTGTAGTTTCTAACCGAAGCCGCCTGTTTTTACTCCACCTTCGTCCGGTATAACTCCACTAATCTCGCTGTCCTTGCCTCCATCGGCCAAAGAGCCGAAGCGGACGCGTCAGCCCTTTTTTGCCGCCATCTTTTTCAGGCAAAGGAGGGTGCTACACCTTGCTACACCACCTGTTCCGATCACTATTTTTATACATTATCATGTTGCCACAAACAAACACTTTCACTGAACCAATTTTGGCGGAAAATCCCGACCGCTTCGTCCTGTTCCCCATCAAGTATGACCGCATCTGGAACGAGTACAAAAAATCCGTCGCTTCCTTCTGGACGGTAGAAGAAGTGGACCTGTCGCAGGACCTCACCGACTGGGATCAAAAACTGAACGACCACGAACGCGGATTCATCAAGCACGTGCTGGCTTTCTTCGCCGCCAGCGACGGTATTGTGAATGAAAACCTGGTGCTCAACTTTCTGCGCGAGGTGCAGATACCCGAAGCCCGCTGTTTTTACGGCTTCCAGGTGGCCATCGAGAACATCCACGCCGAAATGTACTCCCTGCTTATCGATACCTACATCAAGGACCCGCAGGAAAAAGACTTCCTGTTTAATGCCCTTCAAAACCTGGAATGCGTATCGAAAAAAGGCAACTGGGCGCTGCGCTGGATCGAGCAGGCCCCTACGTTTGCCCACCGGCTCATCGCTTTTGCCGCCGTGGAAGGCATTTTCTTTTCCGGCTCCTTTTGCTCCATTTACTGGCTGAAGAAGCGCGGCCTGATGCCCGGCCTTACTTTTTCCAACGAGCTCATCAGCCGCGACGAAGGCATGCACTGCGATTTTGCCTGCCTGCTGTACTCCATGCTGGAGCATAAACTCGACCCCGCCGAAGTGGAGTCTATCATTACCGAAGCGGTGGTGTTCGAGAAAGAATTCGTCACCGACGCGCTGCCGGTCAGCCTGATCGGGATGAATGCCGAATCCATGAGTCAGTACATCGAATTCGTGGCCGACCGCCTGCTGATGTCGCTGG
>JAYUXG010000162.1:0-4777 GCA_043753125.1 Saprospirales bacterium
CGGGCCAAGAGTAAGGCTGCCAGCACCGGACGCAGGTTTTGGGCCAATCGCCAGGCGCGTTGCGACGCGGGCAATGGATTGGCCTGCAATTGTTCGAGGTCATGGGGCGATACGCCTATCAACGCCCGTTCGGAGTACAGTAGTAAGAGGTACAAGCAAAGGCCAAGCAAAAACCAAAACATGGGGAGCGGAAGAAAGGAAGGCCAAAAATACGGCTTAAAGCGACGATTTGCACGAAAATGTACCGGCGGCTTCAGCCGCCGTCAAAAACCAAACCGCCAACGCTTGCCACACCATTAGGGCATCAATGGCGGCTTTCTTCCAAAAAACTGATTTGGTACTGCCCACTATCTTGCGTAGCGCGAACACCGTCAAAAGGCAGCTCCCCCACATCGCGACAGCGGCGGCCAGCGAAAACTTTTGTTGAAAAAAGTTGATCGCCACACACAGCATACTAACTGCTAAAGTGCTGTCTATCAACAAATAAGCCCGACGGTGGCCAAGTTTTTCAACCAAAGTAGTCAGTCGATAGTGCTGATCGTAGACTAGATCGGTAAGGTCGTAAGCCAAGGCTAAGGCGAAAATGAAAGCCGCACGGGTCACAAAATGCGCCCAAGCCCACTGTTGCGCGGGCAGCCACACCGTCACCCAAACCCAAGCCAGCGCGATTACGATCGGTTTGGCAACTGGCCGCCTACGCAGCCCACCTTGGCCTGGCCGTTGCAGGCCATAGTACAGTCCCCACAGCAAGGCTGGCCCCAGAGCCAAAAATTGGGTCGTGCGATCCAGGCCGAAAAAACACAACCCGCCCAATCCGCCAAGCACCCAAACCAGCCAGCGGTAGCCCCGTCGTGGATGGGTGCAGTAGTAGCCAAATACCGTGCTACCAAACACGAACCCATCCAGGCAGTTTAACGAAACAGGTAGGTGCAGCAACAAGCGGGTTTGAAACACCAGAGCCAAAGCGCAGCCACCGATCCAGAATAGACCGAAAAAAGCTGTAAAACGGAGCCAGATTGTCATAGATAAGTTATATCTGTGCATTTAACCTGTTTTTTAACCAGACTATAACTAAGCTGGCAGATGCTTTTAGCGTATATCATTGTTACATACAGGCTTCCACATTCGTACAAACGCTGCCTTTTTCAGGGTAAAAATGTAGAAGAAACATCCCGCCAGACCTCTGGCCTTTTTCCTTTTCAATCGCTTGGTCTGGCCTTGGTATTACCCCGACGAAACGGTTTCGTTTGGCTATTCACTACCAATTTCAATTTTTCATCCTTCAATATGAAACGCTCTATTATATGCACGCTGCTACTGGCAGTAATTTCCATCGGGCAGTTGCAGGCCCAATATTTTGGCCGCAACAAGCCCCGCTACCAAGACCAGGATTTTAAGGTCGCGGAGACAGAACATTTCTCTTTGTACAATTACTTGGACAACCCGCAGCGGTTACAAGAACTAGCCACGGCGGCGGAGGCTTGGTACGCCATGCACCAAGCGGTGTTGCAGGACACGTTCAAGGAGAAAAATCCGGTCATCATCTACAACGACCACGCGGGTTTCCAGCAGACCAACACCATTCAAGGCGACATTAGCGTGGGGACGGGGGGCGTGACCGAGGGCCTGCGCAACCGCGTGGTGTTCCCGATGGCCATGACCAACCAACAGACCGACCACGTGCTGGGCCACGAGTTGGTACACGCCTTTCAGTACCACATGATCCTGAACGGCGACTCCACCAATATGCAAAGCTTCGCTAACCTGCCCTTGTGGATGGTTGAGGGCTTGGCGGAGTACCTGTCTGTCGGCCGCGTCGATGCCCATACCGCACTGTGGATGCGGGATGCCGTACTGAACGACGACCTACCGCGCATCAAGGATTTGGACGGCAACAAGTATTTCCCCTACCGTTGGGGGCAGGCTTTTTGGGCTTTTGTGGCGGGCAAGTATGGCGATGAGGCTATCCGGCCTTTATTCGTCACCACGGCCAAACACGGTTTTAAAGCGGCCGTGCCGATGGTTTTGCACACCACCTCCGATTCCCTCTCTGAAAGCTGGCGTTATGCCCTGCGTACCCACTATGGCCAATGGGTAACTAAGGGCCAAAAGGAGAATTTGCCGGGCAAAAAACTACTGTCCGACGATAATGCCGGCAAAATGAATATTTCGCCGGTGCTCAGCCCAAACGGCAAGTACGTAATCTTTTTGTCGGAAAAAAGTCTGTTTACCACTGACCTTTTCCTGGCCGATGCCCGTACCGGAAAGATCCTGCGCAAAGTGGCCAGCACTGCTTCCGATGGCCATATTGATCAATTCAACTTCATCGAAAGCACGGGCACTTGGAGTCCTGACGATAAACGTTTTGCCTTCGACGTGTACGAAAAAGGCCAAAGCGCGTTGGTCATTAAGGATGTCTTCGATTCTGGAAAAACTCAGAGAGTGACCATTCCCGACGTACCGGCTTTTGCCAACCCGGCTTGGAGTCCCGATGGCAAGACCATTGTGGTGAGCGGCCTCGTGAACGGCCAGACCGACCTGTACGCCTACGATTTGAAGACCAGGAAAGTGACCCGGTTAACCAACACCCGCGCTGCCGAAATCCAACCGGTGTGGAGTGCCGACGGCAAATCGCTGGCTTTTTCCACCGACGAGCTCAGTCTGGGCCGGGGCCGCACCAACGGTGCCTGG
The DNA here is from genome assembly GCA_043753125.1 of Saprospirales bacterium. Classification (GTDB taxonomy): domain Bacteria; phylum Bacteroidota; class Bacteroidia; order Chitinophagales; family Saprospiraceae; genus M3007. Next base: position 2,692 of record JAYUXG010000162.1, read on the forward strand.
ACGATGAACCTCGCCGTCCTGGACATCGCCTCCGGACAGGTGGAACAAATCGACGTATTTCCCGGCGCGGATAACCTGAACCCACAGTTCGACAAAACGGGCAATCTGTTTTTTCTCAGCGACCGCGATGGGTTCCGTAATTTGTACCGCTATGAGGTGGCTTCCAAAAAAGTGTTCCAACTGACCAAGTTGATGACCGGCATCACGGGCATCACGCCAGAAGCCCCCGCCATCACCGTCGCCGACGACCGTGACCGCATACTGTACACCTATTACTCCAAGGGTGCGTACACGATCTATCAGGCCAAGAGCGAGGATTTCCTGAATGAAGAGGTCACCGGCATTCCTGTGGATATGGTGCCAGCGACGTTGCCGCCTTTCAACCCGAAGCAGCGCGACGTGGTGAACACCAACCTACGATTGCTGGACCTGACGAACAGGAATTTGAGCGCAACTACGCAAATAAAACAGGTACCCTACAAGCCGAATTTCAAACTGGACTACGTAGGCGGCAGTGCCGGGGCGGGCGTGAACACGGGCAACAGCAGCTTTGGCACCTCCACCGGCCTGGCAGGTGGCATTGATATGTTGTTTGGCGATATTTTGGGTAACAACCAGTTGTATGCGGGCCTCGCCCTCAATGGGGAAATCGTGGATGCCGCTGGCCAGTTTTCTTACATCAACCAGAAAAAGCGCATCAATTGGGGGGTTAATTTATCGCATATCCCTTACCGGTATGGTCAGTACTACCAAGACACGGATTTTGAGCCGCAGACGGAAACAACACTGGACGGCAAGCAGGAGTATTTCGGCTACCAAGACCAAGTCCTAGTGCAACGGCAGTTCCAAGAGCGGTTGGGTGTGTTCGCTTCTTATCCCTTTTCGGTGACCAAGCGTTTTGAGGTGGGTGCCGCCTACGAATTTTACCACCAGCGGGTAGATCGCTACGTGAATTATATCAATTTCGATGGCCGTCGGTTGGGTCAGGACAAAGAGCGCATCCCGTCGCCGGGCAGCCAGAATTTGGCCAGCGTGAATGCCGCTTTGGTGGGCGACAACTCCTACTTCGGGCTGACCGCGCCGCTGAAAGGCTGGCGCTACCGCTTGGGGGTGGAGCAGTACGCGGGGGCCTATAAGTTCTCGACGCTGTTGCTCGACGGACGGCGGTACTTGTACTTGAAGCCAGTCACGTTGGCGGTGCGTGCATTGGGCTATGGCCGCTTTGGCGGCAATGCCAACAATACCAACGAGGTGTATCCGCTGTTTGCGGGCCAGTCTTACTTTGTACGGGGCTACACGTCCTCATTGTTGAGCGAAACGGCACCGGAACTATACGAGCAGATGGCGGGCAGCAAGATGGGCGTTTTCAATGCAGAAATTCGCCTGCCCTTTACCGGGCCGCGCCGGTTGTCGCTCATCAAGTCCGGTTTCCTGATCACCGACCTGAATCTATTCTTTGATGCGGGCCTGGCCTTTTTCAATGCCAGCGACCTGAACCCGACCGTTGATCCCGATCCGTTGGACGGACGCGATCCGGTGCGGCACCGTCCCATCATGTCCACGGGAGTCTCGATGCGGGTGAATGTGTTTGGGGCCTTGGTGGTGGAGCCTTACTTTGCGCTGCCGCTTTCGGTGGCGAAGGATAAGCGGGCTTGGACTTTCGGGTTGAATTTTGTGCCGGGATGGTAAAACTTAAATGTGGCCAATTTGATTAATGTGGCCAATGACGAGCGCGGTGCTGGGGTTTTCTGGCACCGCGCTTTGTTTTTTGGTCAGAAAACCAATGCAAATTAGAACTCGTCCTCGAAATAAGCCTGCGTAGCGGCAAGAAAAGTACAAACGTGTTCGAGAGCAGCACTCACTTCAATTTGATCAAGCTCGAAACCAAAATCGTAATCGCCTGATTGTCGCATAGAAAAGACAACATCAAGCGAATCGTTCAAATTTGCTGGCAATAATCCTGGTTGGCTCATGTTTCTGACTTACTGCAATGGTTCGTAAAGAATCAGGCGGCTATTTTGCCAAGATTGTATAGTTGTTGGAGTGCCGGATGATTTTTTGTGAGGTTCGGGAAATTGGCGAACAC
>JAYUXG010000163.1:0-4775 GCA_043753125.1 Saprospirales bacterium
TTGTTTTCCAAGAAACTGGCCGACCCCGACATTGGACCGCTGGCCATTGGCTTCGCCGACCGTTTTTCCCAAGTGCTGGCTTTGTTGAAGGAAAGAAAAATGGTGCTGCCGCCGCTGCGATTGTATGAGCCGATCATTTTGCAAAAGCCAGAGATACAGCGTTTTGTGGAGGTTTGCCAGCAGAAAAATGTCTTAGTTGCGGAAGTGGAAATCACCTGCGCTGCGCCGTCGGATAACAATCTGGGCCAGTTCCAACGTCGGTTGCTGCCGTTGCCATCTGGCCAGACATCGGGCAAAATCACGGCCACGGATGAACCTTCCCTGCTGGTACTGCGCACCCGCCGCGACAGCGACGCAGCGGTGTACCTCGCCCAAATCCTGCGCCAGAACCCGACCATCCGTCCCGTTTTCCTAGCCCCCGAACTTAGTCTAACGTTGGAAGAAAATCTGGTACTTGAAGGCTTTCCGGCCATGGGCATCCTGTCCGCTTCGCTGGCCCGGCCTTCGTTGCAGGTGCTGAAATTGGCTCCGGCCTTCCTGTGGGAACCGGTGGATGTATTTAAGATCATGGAGTTCGTCACACTGCCGGTAAAACCGCTCGATTCCGATCTGGCTCTGGTGATTGCACGGGTGTTGGCGCAACGCCCCGGCCTGTTCAGTGACACTTGGTTTGCCGCCGTATATGGTTATCTGGAACAGATCGAAGTGGCCGATGCCGTGCGCGAGCAGTATGAATTCTGGTTCAACCGTCGTCGTTACCGCACCGATACCACAGCCCCCAAGCGCGATGCCATCGTCATTTATAACTACCTGCACCAGTGGGCGCGCAAGGCTTTTGAGGACGGCGACAGCAAAAACACCTCGCTGCTGGTGCTGGCCGAACAGGCCCGCCGCATTCGCGACCTGCTGGAAGCACTGCCCGAGGCTCGCCTGTCCTTTCTGGAACTGGAACGCATCGTGCGCACCATCTACGAGCCTTCGCCTACCCAGATTGTCGCCGCAGAAGCCGGGGGATTCCCGTTTGTGCATCGGGCGGGTGCACTGGCCGCCTGTGCGGAGACAGTAGTTTGGTGGAACTGCCTGTTTGAAAATACCGTGCCGCCACCGGAAAAATGGCAGGTTGCCGAGCGGCAATGGCTTGACCAGCAGGGCATTGCATTGCGTACACCCCGACAAGACAGCCAACTGACGCTGCACTGCCAACGGCGACTGCTCCAGCAGACCGCCCGCCAACTGATCCTGGTCACACCCGCCCAGGCGAACGGGGTGGAGGCTGTGCCGAGCCTATTGCTCGGCGATATCGAAGCGGCCTTTGACGATTGCAAGCGGTTTACGTACTGCCTGGACGATGCCGAAGATCGGCAACGCCTGGCTACCGTGTTGCACCAGCCGGTCGGCGATTTGCTGCCCATGCAGCCCGTGGGCCGCCTGCGTCCGCACCTGAATTTCCAACGCGCCGACCTGCTGCTGCCCAGTGAGTACGAGACGCCAACCAATCTGGAAAGCTTGTTTTATTACCCATACAGCTGGTTTTTCCGGCAAAAACTGAAACTATACCCGCTCAACTTATTGAGTATCACCCGGGATACACAGCTGTTGGGCAATCTTGCCCACCGTTTTTTCGAAAAACTGCTGCAAGAAGATTTCCTCCATCTGGATAAATCCGCCCTGTGCGATTGGATTGACGGCGAGGCTACTACACTACTGGAAAAAGAAGGGGCTACGCTGCTGTTATATGGTCGCGAACCGGAGCGCAATGCTTTTTTGAATCAGGTGAAAAATGCGGGCTGGAGCCTTATCACGTTGTTGCGCAGCAACGGCTGGTCGGTGGTCCATACCGAACACACGTTGGAAGGGCATTTTGGCGACATTCCATTGCGTGGCAAGGCCGATCTGGTGTTGTCGCGGGGCGACGAACTGGCCATTGTGGATTTGAAATGGAGTGGGGCTACCATGCGTAAAGAATTGATTAAGAATGGCGAAGACCTGCAATTGGTGCTGTACAGCCACCTGCTGCCCCCACCGGAACAGTGGCCCCATACGGCTTACTTCATCCTCAAAGAAGGCAAGATGATCGCCCGCAACAAGATGGCTTTCCGGGAATCCATCGTGGCTGGGCAGGACGATAACCATGCCGCGATCTGTGCCCTGATCTTTGGGCGCATGGAAAAGACGTTTGCCTGGCGGTTGGAACAAATCGAACGGGGTTGGCTCGAACTGCGTACCGCCCGTACCGCCGACGAACTGGAATCTTTTTATGCCGAGGAACCGATGTTCGATCGGTTGGAGATGAAGGTAAAGGATGCGCCTTGGGATGATTATCGGGGGTTGATCGGGGTAAGGGGGTAAAGAAATAGATCTTGAAAAGTTTTACAACCGTTGAGAGGTGTTAATTTTGCGCTGGCGTCTCTACGGATATTTGCCTCAATAAACGAACAAGTGAAAAGTACAATGTGGATTTCGGGTGGTTGTGATTGTGGCAATACGATAAATTTTTGGAACTTAAAAATGGAAAATATCGATAAAAATGTAGAATGCCAGAAATTTTTCCCTACTTTGTGCTGATACAACTTGTATATTCATTGATTCATATGCCAGCAGGCAAAAAATCCACATCCTTTATTCCATGATTGAACGAGGCGATTCTATAACAATTATCACTAGATGGTTAAACTTCTTGCGTGGTGAAGTTGAGTTAAGCAACTCCTTGAATTTGCAAAATATTAATGTATATGCAGAAAACTTTTTTCGTGATTTTTTGAATGAACTATATGGCTATAATTTGAAAAACGCTAATAATGAAAATCAAAATGCAGCCACAATTGATTTATTTGATGTTGGACAACGAATAGCAATTCAAGTAACTTCTGACAATTCTTCTCAAAAGATTCACTATACTATAAATTCCTTCAATGAGCGTTCGCTTTTTAATAATTTTGATCGATTGATAATGCTCATTATTACAACCAAAAAAGATTTTGTTAGGACAAAATTTGCAAAAGTCGGCAGCACACTTTTTGACAAAAATTATGACGTAGTTGATTTGGCAGATATATTGAAACATATAGCGGATTTAGAATTGGGTAAGCTAAAAGAAATTAGGGAATTCATCGAACGTGAAGTTGCGTTAAAATCACCGATTTATAAGAGCCATAAGGAATCAAATCAGGTTGAAACAATTATGAAGATGATTGAATATTTGACTGCTAATAGTGATGCCGAAAACTCAAGTGAAAAAGAACCTGATCCTGATAAGAAAATATTCAAAAGATTTGCTGACTATTCCGACTATTTGACTGGAAGGTATCGAGAATTGGCTCCGTTCTATTATGAACCATTGACTATAGCCGCAAAAGCAATAGGACTGGATGCGGTTAAAGTAAAAAAGATTCAACTGTACCTAAAACGTGAAAGCAATCAATATTTGAACGAAAAAGAAGGTAATCCGCAAAAAGCACTGCATTCAATGGCACTTTTTTTTAATGATAAATTATCAGAAGCCAATTTTGAATTTGATGAACTGGCCGCTGAATTTTACTTAATTGACGAATTGATTAAATGTAATGTATTTCCAAATCCTTGAATATTATGCAATCATTGATTTCAAAAGATGAGCAGATAAAAACTTCTGTCGTCTACTTGGGCTATCTCATTCTCAAAGAGATGAAAAAGCATAAGGATGACAAGGTTTCAATTTTCGATTTGGCAGAGATGCTCAAAAAGCGCAATATCATGCACTATCGTCAAATTATTTTTGCCTTAATGTTCCTGCATAGCTGCGGTATAGTTGACTTCCGAGAACCTTATATATACAAAATTATCGCATGATTCGCTTGTTCAAACTCTATTCGACGCCATTAATATTCGAGCCTATTTCATTCGAGATGGGAGTAAATCTTATTTTGGGAGAAAAAGTAGATGAAACAACAAGTGGCAATAGGAAAACTAATGGTGTCGGAAAATCGATGAGTATTGAGTTCATCAATTTCTGCCTTTTAAAAAAAGCAGAAGATTCACGGGTTATGAAAATTCCTGACGATGTCCTATCTAATGATACTCAAATAATTTTGGATTTAGAGATCAACAAGAAACTGATAACTATTATTCGGACCAAAGGTAATCCCAACAATCCTACTTTCATTATAGATGAGAAAGCAACCGATTTTAAGAGCATAGATGATGCTTCAAACTATCTATCTAATATTTTGATAGACACAAGGATTGAAAGTACGCCAAGTTTTAGACAGTTGATGAACTTGTTGATTCGTGATGAACGGTCAGAATTCAAAGACATCATTCAAACCTTTGATACCTCAAAAAAATCAATTCCAGCCGACTACATACCTCACTTATATCTATTTAAAATTGACTTGGGAGCTTATAGAAAAACCAAAAGTCTCATTTATCAAGTTGAACAGAAAAAAACATATCGATCTGAATTAACAAAGAAAATAAAGCAGAAGTATTCTTCTGTAAACGATGCTTTTTCTGAGCTTAACGCTCTCAAAGAAGAAGTTGGAAAAATTAGCAAATCAGTTGATGAGCTGCAAAGCAATCAGGCATTTGATTCAATTCAAAAAGACCTCATTGCCATTGAGTCGGAAATGGATATGCTTCGCTCTAAACAAAAAGCATTAAAATATGAGTTGAAAAAGATTCAATCTTTACCTACACCTGAAAAAATTACTGAATTGGACATCGAAATCATTTATGACCAGTTTAAGCAAGGATTAGGCGAGATTATTGCAAAGTCAATAGATCAAGTCAAATTTTTT
>JAYUXG010000164.1:0-11465 GCA_043753125.1 Saprospirales bacterium
CATATCTTTGCAAAGGAGAAAGCTGCGGCATAATTCTAAGTTTGGCGACCCAAAATTAGCCCGGCTTTTCTCTTATTTTATTCTTCCTTCCCCCAAAACGGGTGCGGCTCCAAACTGATGTACATTAGCCCCAAAAAGATCATGGCAGCACAATACAAATTAGAGACTGACGGCAGCATCAGCATCACGTTGATCTGGCCGGGGTACTGCATTTCGTCCTGAATCTTCTGCGAGATCATAAAAGATAGGTCGTCGGCATACTGGTCGGTTACCTTGTCGGCTTCCACAATGACGCGGAGCTCGCGGCCAGCCTGCATAGCAAAGGCCTTGGACACCCCATCGTAGCTCATGGCAATCTCTTCCAGTTCGCCAATGCGCTTAAGGTAGTTTTCGAGTATTTCGCGCCGGGCACCGGGGCGGGCACCAGAGATGGCATCGCAGGCTTGGATGATTGGCGAGATGATGTTGTTCATCTCCACCTCGTCGTGGTGGGCACCCACGGCGTTGGTGATGACGGGGTGTTCGCCGTATTGTTCGCACATTTTCATGCCGACCAAGGCGTGCGAAAGTTCGGTCTCTTCTTCGGCCACCTTGCCGATGTCGTGGAGCAGACCGGCGCGTTTGGCCATTTTGATCTGCTTGGGATTGAGACCCAGTTCGGCGGCCATGATGCTGCACAGCTCCGCCGTTTCGATGGAGTGCTTCAGCAGGTTCTGGCCATAGGAAGAGCGGAAACGCATACGGCCCACCATGCGCACAAGAGCGGGATTGAGGCCGTGAATGCCCTGCTCGATTACGGTGCGCTCACCAATCTCCATGATCTGTTCTTCCAGCTGCTTGCGCACCTTGGCCACGACCTCTTCGATGCGGGCCGGGTGGATACGGCCATCGGCGACCAGACGTTGCAACGACAGACGCGCCACTTCGCGGCGGATGGGGTCGAAGGAGGAAATGACGATGGCTTCCGGGGTGTCGTCCACGATAACCTCTACGCCCGTAGCGGCTTCCAGGGCGCGAATGTTACGGCCCTCGCGCCCGATGATCTGGCCCTTCATGTCATCACTCTCGAGATTGAATACGGAGACGGTGTTCTCGATGGTGAACTCGGCGGCCATCCGCTGTATGGTCTGGATGACAATTTTTTTGGCCTCTTTGTTGGCATTCAACTTGGCTTGGGTCACCGCTTCTTTCACAATGGACATCACCTCGCTTTCGCTCTTGGCGCGCACGGCCTCCAGCAATTGATCTTTGGCATCCTGCTGGCTCAAGGCGGCTATTTTTTCCAGGGCCTTGATGCGCTCTTCATTGGCAGCCTCCAGTTCTTCGCGCTTTTTCTGCACGATTTTCAGCTGTTTATCCAGGTTTTCGCGCAGCGTTTCCATTTCGAGTTGGCGGTTGTCGAGGTCGGTGCGCCGATTTTCCACTTCCAATACTTTGGCCTGAAAAACCTCCTGTTCGATTTTCAGGTCTTTCTCTTTGGTTACCACTTCCAGTTCCATCTCCTTCAATTTCAACTGGTGCTGGTGTTTCTCGGTATCGAACTGGCTGCGCATCTGGCCATAGCGTTCTTTGGCCTCCTGTATTTTCTGTTGCTTGATGCGCTCATTCTCGGCCTCGGCCTTGGCCACTACTTCCGAGGCTTTCAATTGTAATCGCTGGGCCTCTACGGCGGCTTCGTCGGTGATGCGCTTGGCATTCAGCCGGGCCTCTTGTACGGCCAGTTCGGCCTGCCGATTTTGTTCCTCGGCGACTTTGGAGTTGACCTTTTTGGTCATTTGACTGGCAATCAAGTAGGCAATGATGCCCCCGACGACCAACCCAATTATAATTGATGTTATGTCCATAGAATGTATCTCGGTTAGGTGATAAAAAATGGTGTCAGGGTTTTTTTTCGTTAGCTCGGTAATGTTCTACGGCGTAGGTCAGCAAAGCCATCGCCAGGCAATCTTGCTGGTCTTTCGTGGGTTGCGCGGTCTTAAACGCCGCCACTTTATCGTTTACTTCCTGGGCCAGACGATGAATCAATACTTCGTCGCTGGCATTTATTTTCAACAAATAGGGCCGCCCGGCGATGAGTACCGTGATCTGAACGATAGCCGGTGGTGGCGGTGTGTTGGTCATAGGTTTTGATGGTGCCGATGTAGTCGGTTTAAAAGGGGTTTGGAATGTGGAGATTGTTTGGTCATTTGAATTATCAGCACGTTACATTTAGTAAAGATGTCTTATGCTGGCAGGCTTGGCAATAATCAGTTAAGTAGTTGGTTATCAACCGTTTTTATCCCTTCCTTATTGTCGCTCGTAATTTGGTTTCAAATGCCTGCTGCAACTGTTGCATCACGGTATCTATTTCTTTATCCTGTAAGGTTTTTTCCGGATCTTCAAACAGGAAACTAACTGCGTAGGATTTCTTGCCAGCACCGAGCCGGGTCTCGTCTTCATACACGTCAAACAACGTAGTGTCCTTCAATATTTTTTTGGCTGTCCGGCCCGCCAATTGGCGAATGTCACCAAAGGACACGCCTTGGTCCAACACCAGGGCCAGATCGCGGCGCACAGTGGGAAAGCGGTTGAGTTCGGCAAAGACAATCTTGTGGTTGGCCAAGGTCTTGAGCAGGTTTTCAAAATGGAAATCGGCGAAAAACACGGCGTTTTTCACGTCCATTTTTTTCAAAATTGCGGGCATGATTGCACCAAAGGTGACCAACTCCTGTGCTCCCCGATGGTATTTCAGGGCATACTGATAAGGAGCCTCTTGTACCGTCGTCTCCTGGTAGCCGCTCACGCCCAAGCGAGCCAGCAGGTTTTGGGTGTAGGCTTTAAGGGTGTAAAAATCCACCGTTTTTTTGGCGGCGGGATGCCAGCTTTCGGCAGCATAGGCACCCGTGAGGCAAATGGACAGTCTCCCGGTTTCGCGGAAGGTTCCACGCGTGTCTACCTCCCCCCTCCCGACGAAAGGCCGGGACAGGCTCTCCAAAGGGGGATACGGGGTGACCTCCTCCACGGCGGAGCTCGGATTACCCCCCCCCTCACGGGGGAGCGGGGGGGGGGCTTCTTCACGAAGGGGGAGCGCGGAGCCGTACACTTTCCCAAACTCAAATAACCGCAAATCCCCATTTTGCCGGTTTTGGTTGCGCTGAATAGTCTCCAAAGCCGAAAACAACAACGTCGGACGCAGACAGTCCAACCCTTGGTTGGCTGAGTTGTGAATAAACACGAGCCATTCTTTTGCCAGTGGGAAAGCAGCATTTTCGGCCACGTAGTAAGCCGAGTTGGAAAGCGACAGCCCCATGCACTCATTGAAACCATTGCCCGCCAAAAAATCTGCGGCGAGATTGCGCACCGCATCGGGATTGGGCCGGGGATGGATTTCCATACTGCTGCGAATCTGGCTCGGGATGGGTACGTTGTCCAGGCCGTGTACACGCAGTATTTCTTCTACTATGTCGGCCTCGCGGGTCACGTCGGGTTTGTTGGTCGGCACCACGGCCACCAGGCCCTCTGCGGTTTCGGCTTCCATACCGATCTCCAGGGCGACGAGGATTTGCTTGATTCTTTGCGGAGACAGGTTCTCGCCGATCAACCGATTTACACGGGCATACGCAATGGGCACGCGGGCAGGCCGTACGGGCTGCGGATAGATATCTACCACTGCTGAAGCAATTTCCCCGCCCGCCAGTTCTTGGATCAACTGGGTCGCCCGTTCGAGGGCAACGCGGCAGCCGTTGGGATCCACGCCCTTCTCGAACATCCAGGCAGCATCGGTGCGCAGGTTGTGCCGCAACATGGAACGGCGAATCCACTGGGGATGGAAATAGGCACTTTCCAAAAAAATGGCCGTAGTCGAATCTTTCACCCCGGAAGTGGCCCCGCCGAATACGCCGCCAATGCACATCGGCGTGGCATCGCCGTCGCAAATCATCAGGTCTTCGGCCAACAGTTTGCGTTCCACGCCGTCCAGCGTTTTGAAAATGGTGCCAGCGGGGAGTGTTTTGACAATAATCTTTCCGCCCTTTACCTCGGCCAAGTCGAAGGCATGCAGGGGTTGGCCCAATTCGGCACGGACGTAGTTGGTCACGTCCACCACATTGTTGATGGGGCGTTGACCAATAGCCAGCAGGCGATTTTTCAACCAGTCCGGGCTTTCCTTTATTTCTAAACCAGTGATAACCAATCCGGTGTACCGAGGACAGGCAGCGGGTACCTCGACAGCAACCTCGAATACGGAATGCGGAATACGGAATGTGGAATGGTCGAATGCGGAATGCGGAGTACGGAATGCGGAATCTGCCAGCTGCTCGTGTACGCGCAGGTAGGCGGCCAAGTCGCGGGCGATGCCGAGGTGGTTGGTCGCGTCGGCGCGGTTGGGCGTGAGGCCGATCTCGAAGATGGTGTCGTTCTCCTGTTGGAACCAAGTAGCGGCAGTCATGCCGAGGGCCGTAGTGGAAGGCAGCACCAGGATGCCGCTGTGGTCGTGGCCCACGCCCAGCTCATCGGCGGCGCAGATCATGCCCTGCGAGGGTACACCCTTTACTTTGCGTTCACCGATGGTGAAAAGTTGGCCGTCCTTGCTGAACACTTGCGCACCGGGCAGGGCCACCAACACTTTTTGGCCAACGGCCACATTGGGCGCGCCGCACACGATGGAGCGGGTCACGCCATTGCCCATATCCACTTGGGTGGCGGAGAGGTGGTCGGTATCGGGAATGCGCTCGCAAGCGGTGATCAAGCCGGTGACGACTTGCTCCAGGTCCACTGGCGAGGGCTTTACTGTTTCCCAACCTTCTACTTCCAAGCCCAACGAGGTCAGTACATCGGCAATTGCAGGGGCGGATTTATGTATGTCCAGATAATCTCGGATCCAATTTAGCGAAACCTTCATTTCCTCAAAGTAACGTTCGGATTAGACAGGTAATGGTTGTCGGTTATTGATTATTTATCAAGTGATTTTGGGCGACGGGTTGCCTGTACGGCATTTTTATGCAAACACAGTGTTTGAGAGGGACAAAGGTAATCAGCTTATGTGAAAGATTCGAGTCACAAGTGACGAGCACTGACAGGAATGCTTCCAACGAGAACCGAGAACCACTTCCCAATAGCCAGCCACTTATTTCGGGTAGCCAGCCTTGATCCAACAATTGACGCTGTCGCGTTGCGATTGAGACATGGTGACTCCGCTCTGCGGCATATTTTTTTGAATGACTACTCTTTCTAATACCAGGCCATTATCTAATATGGGCTTGATACCTTCGTAAGTGCGGTAGTCGCGCGGGCCAGGTCCGGCACCACTGTGGCAGCTGAGGCAGACCCGATCAATGATGCCCTTCATATTTTTGTTGTACGACAGATCGGCGTTGGCGATGTTGCAATCCGGTCCTTTTTCGTTGGGCTTTTCTTCGTCTTTTTTGCAACTTTGGGCAGCAAATACGCTGCCGATTATCAGTGCGGCAATGGCGATGGAGGGGATGGTAAATTTCATGGCGGCAGTATTTTGAGCGTGAAAATGTAAGAGGCGTTGTATGTCTGCGGTTGCGAGCATTTGATCAAATACTCACAACCACACATACTCGTCTTTAAGGTCTGCAAGATGCGGAAAATGCGGAAACTCAGGCCCCGAAAAGTTTGGCCACGCCATAAGCGGCACTGGCGGCCAACGTGCCAATGAGGGCCACTTTCAAGGCTCCTTGCCACGGGGATTGGCCAGTCGCCTTGCTTTTGAAGTACCCAAAAACGAACAGACAGATTAAGGTCACAAAGGCCGAATACAGTAGTGCCTCGTGCGAATCGGGGAAGAAAAAATAGGGCGACAGCGGAATCAGACCGCCTACGACATAAGATAGACCGATGGTCAGCGCACTTTTGGAAGCGCGGCGCTCATCGGGCTTTTCGAGGTTCAGCTCGAATTTCATCATAAAATCCACCCAGCGTTCCGGATGCTGCGCTAATTCTTCGGCCACCAAGTGCTGGGTAGTTTCCGTAATACCGTACTCGGCCAGTAGTTCGCGGATTTCCCGCTTCTCCACTTCCGGCACCCGCTTCACCTCGTCATATTCCCGCGCCATTTCGGACTGGTAGTGTTCTACTTCCGTCTGGCCCGCCAAAAAGCCGCCCAAGCCCATGGCAATGGAACCGGCCACGATCTCCGCGATGCCTGCTGTAAGTACAATGGAGGAAGCCGCCACCGCCCCGGTCAGACCCGCCGCCAGTGCAAACGGCACCGTTAGTCCATCGGACATACCCAGCACCACATCGGTGACAAAGATGGAGTTGGTAAAATGCTCTTCTACATGGTGATCGTGCGGCGGTGCGTGGTGGTGCGGGTGAAGGTGGAAATCGGACATAAGTAATAACGGATGAAGTTGGTAATCAGCATTTTAATCTGCTGACCGCAGATGTTTTCTTATCGATAAGGGATGGATTATCAATGTCTTACGACCAATTTTCCAACGTGACCATCCATCTTGAAAATGTAAAAACCATTGGGCATCTGTACGGTGGAAATGGATAATTCCGATTGTCCGCCGACATAAGTGCCTTGCCGTACCAAGCGACCAGCAGTATCAAACAATTGCCACGCAGTGCCCTCCCAATCGGTCGTATTCGTTACCCGAAAATAGTCCTGCGCCGGATTGGGCCAGAGTTTGACTGGCTCATAAGACGGTGTATGGGTCGCAACGGTATAGACGGCGGGCAGGCAGTAGTGGTCGTCCTCGTGCCGTGCATCGGGGCGTCCATTGGGCGCGGAGGTCCAGAAACAGAATTCGCTGGCCAAGCCAGATTGCCCTTGCACGCCCAGATCGCCAAAAGTGATCCAAGTGGATTCGCCCGGGGCCAGTTGCAAATTGGTGTAGAGGTGCTGCACCGCAGGCGTGGAAAAACAAAAGGAACTGTTGTTCTCTTCGTAGCTGAAGTTGACATACACCTGCTCTAATAAAGTGTTGCCCAAGTTGGTGACTTGCGTCCGAAAGTCGCCGCCATGCAGATTAAAATAATAGGACCAACCACCACTGAACGACATGGTATCCACCCCTGAAAGTTGTTGCAAGTCGGTTACGGCGGCGTTCGGCGTATCCCCGGCAAGCGTCGGGGCCAAGCCGTTGAACGTTCGCAGCCACAGTTGCAAGGCCTGAAACTCCGCATAGGAAGGATTGCCGGGGGTGCTTTTTGGGCCAGAGCCATCGGTGCCCACCACGGCCACCGAATCTCCCCGTACCGCCAGGGAGTAGCCGCTCAGCCATCGGTCGGGCATGGGTAGTTGTAGCGGATTTTGACCGAGAAAGTCGGTTTTGCGCAGCCAATTTTGCCCGCTATAGCGACCCAAGAAGTAAAGCCCGTCTTCTACCGCTGCCATCTCTATCAAACCTTCCAACCCATTGGGATGGCCGACGGGTTCGTGGTCTAGACTTTGGTCGAACCGCTTTACCTCGTCCGTTGCCTGATCCAAAGCGTAGTACAAACCGTTGGGGGCAAACCCTAATCCTTTCCAATAACCTTCCAACTCGACGGAGCTTTGTAATGAATATACCTGTCCCGTTGGTGTGCTTACTTTTTTCCAGACCTGGAAATTCGAGGACGCGATCCCCAGAAAGTCTTCGGTGCCGGGCAACAGATCAAAGGAATAAGGCACCTCATGTCCATTTAACTGGAATTCGGCTCGCCAGAGGACCGAGCCGGTAGCGGCATTCACTTTCCACATCTTGTCGTAGTCAAGCCCCAACAGGTTGCCATCCGGGGTTACTCGCCAGATAGTTGGTGGCTTGATACCGTTGCTAATGTCGCCTTCCAAGGTCCAGATCAACTGACCATCCGGGTCGTATTTTTGGACATAAGCTGCGTACCCTCCGGCATCACAGTCGCCCAAACTGAACGCTACCAAGAATGCCCCATCGGCCAAAGCCAGCGTAGTGTGGAGTTCGTGCGCTTCCGCACTTGGTGTAACCAAGGATCTTTTCAACAAAATCTCTCCTTGTTGGTCAAAAATGACCGCAAAAAGGGTGTCCAAAAAAAATGCTCCCCGATAGGGCCAGCCCCGGCCCGTCACCAACCAATGGTCGTTGCCCAATGGCTTGACCGCGTGTGGAGTGGCGACAAACCCGAAGCTGATAGAACGATCAGCAATCTGGGCAGACAAAGGCGGGGAAACCAGCCATAGAAGCAGGCTACAAATAAGTAAAAAGGGGTTCATGGTAGTTGCTTTTATATGTGAAAATGTTATTGGTAGTCAATGTTTTACGATCAATTTTTCAACATAGCTGTTTATCTTGAAAATGTAAAACCCATCGGGCATTTGCGCCGTGGAAACGGATAATTCCGGTTGACCGACAGGATAGACGCCCCTTTGCATCAAGCGACCGGTAGCATCGTACAGTTGCCATTCCGTCTCTTCCAAATCGGTCGCCTTGATTACTTGAAATTGCTCTTGTGCCGGATTAGGGAGCAATTTGATCAATTGACCAGCGGGTGTATTGGTCGCCACGGTGTAAACGGCGGGCAGGCAAAAATGGTCATCTTCGTGGTGGGCATCGGGGCGGCCATTGGGGGCGGAGGTCCAGAAACAAAATTCGCTCAAAAGAGACCGCGCCACTATATTGAAATTGCCAAAACTTACCCAAGTGGACTCGCCAGGAGCTAATTGTAAATTGGTGTAAAGACGTTGTCGCGCTGGCACATTGTAACAAGACAAATAAATTTTTTCATAAGTAAAGTTGACATTAACTTGCTGAAGGATAGTGTTGCCTCGATTGGTAATTTGCACCTGAAAGTCGCATCCTTGTAGGAAAACATCTCCATAAATCCCAAGATACATAGTATCTATCGCAGAAAGTTGTTGCAAATTGGTTATGGCAGCGTTGGTGGTATCTATAGAAGATACAGCCGCCAGATTACTGTAAGTCCGTATCCAGAGTTGCATGGCCTCGAATTGCGGATTGAAAAGAAAGAGATCGCTTTTTGGTCCCGATATATCGACTCCTGCCACTGCCAGTGCATCGCCTTGTGCAGCAAGGGAATAGCCGCTCAACCATTGGTCGGGCATAGCTATTTCAACGGGATTTTGTCCTAAAAAATCGGTTTTGCGTAGCCAATTTTGTCCATCCCGGCGACCCAAAAAGTATAGCCCATCGGATACGGCTATCATTTTGACTAAGCCATACAGATCAATAGAGTTGTTCAGTGCTTCGTACTCTAGGCCTTGACTAACTCTTTCTAATCGCTGAGTATTATAATTTCGGCAGTAATGCCATCCATTCGGAGCAAAGCCTAATCCATGACGGGGACCGGTTATATGTAGGCTGTCCTGTTGTACGTAAACGGGTCCTGTCGTGCTATCGATTTTTTTCCAAATTTGGAACATGGGCAATCCCATACCTAAAAAATCTTCGGTGTTGGGGATGAGATCAATATAGGCAGGCGGCGGATGGCCATTTAAATTCTGTAAAGCAGCTTGCCACATAATCGAACCGGAATTAGCGTCAACTTTCCACATTCTATTATAGCCCAACCCCAATAGATTGCCGTCTGGGGTTATCTGCCAGACAGGGGGCGGGGCATTTTCCTCTACTCCTTGCAACGTCCATAGTAGTTGGCCATCCAAACTATATTTTTGCACGGTGTGCGTAAAATCGCCAAAACCGCAGCCGTGCGCTCCAAAAGATACCACAAAACCTCCATCGGCCAAGGGCCAAGCATCACTAACAAAATAAGTTTCCGCAAAAGGTAAAAGCAGCGTTTTTTGCAATAAAATTTGCCCTTGTTGGTCGAAGATGATGGCAAAAATGGTATCACTATGCGGGCCATACGGGACCGCTCTGCCTACCGTTAGCCATTTATTTCCTCCCATTGGCCGGACCACTTGTGGGAGGTTTAGGAACCCAAAACTCAACGAACGATCAATAATCTGGGCAGACAAAGGCGAGGAAACCAGCAATGACAATAGGCAACAAATGGGTAAAAAGGCTCTCATAGCAGCGGTATTTAGGTAAAGCGAACTGTACCGGCGGGTTTAGCCGCCGATGCACAAGTTTTTCGGCGGCTAAACCCGCCGATACGTCAACGCGGCGGCTAAACCCGCCGGTACGCTACCGTCCCACCATCTCCTCCGGCTTCACCCATTCGTCAAATTCCGCTGCCGTCAAATAGCCTAGTTTCAAGGCGGTCTCTTTCAAAGTCCCGCCTTCGCGGTGCGCCGTCTGGGCGATCTCCGCCGCTTTATAGTAACCGATTTTGGTATTCAATGCCGTCACCAGCATTAGCGAGTTTTGGACGTGCTTAGCAATGTTTTCGCGGATGGGTTCGATGCCCACTGCGCATTTGTCATTGAAAGAGACGCAGGCTTCGCCGATCAGCCGGGCCGAATGCAGGAAGTTGTAGATCATCATCGGCTTGAACACGTTGAGCTCGAAGTGACCCATCGCCCCACCGATATTGATGGCTACGTCGTTACCTAACACTTGCGCAGCCACCATGGTGAGGGCCTCGCACTGGGTCGGGTTTACTTTGCCAGGCATGATGCTGGAGCCGGGTTCATTGTCGGGGATGTGCAGCTCGCCGATGCCGGAGCGCGGCCCGGAGGAGAGCATCCTTACGTCGTTAGCGATCTTCATCAGGCTGACCGCCACGGTCTTGAGCGCACCGTGGGCTTCCACGATACCGTCGTGGGCAGCCAGGGCCTCAAACTTGTTGGGGGCGGTCACGAAAGGCAATCCGGTCAGCGCGGCGATGTGTCGGGCCACGTTTTCGGAGTAGCCCGGCGGCGTGTTGATGCCCGTGCCGACGGCCGTGCCACCGAGGGCCAGTTCGCTGAGGTGGGCCAGCGAGTTGCGAACCGTGCGCAGACCGTGATCGAGCTGGGCCACATAGCCGCTGAACTCCTGGCCGAGGGTAAGCGGGGTGGCATCCATGAAGTGGGTGCGCCCGATCTTCACCACATCCAGGAAGGTTTCGGACTTTGCTTTCAATGTGGTACGCAGTTTTTCCACCCCCGGGATGGTCACTTCCACCAGCATTTTGTAGGCCGCGATGTGCATGGCCGTCGGAAAGGTATCGTTGGAGGATTGCGACTTGTTTACGTCGTCGTTGGGGTGTACTGTCTTTTTTTCGTCCGTCAGTTGTCCGCCGCCGAGTACGTGGGCGCGGTAGGCGATCACCTCGTTGGCGTTCATGTTGCTTTGGGTACCGGAGCCGGTTTGCCAAACCACGAGGGGAAATTGGTCGTCCAGTTTACCCGCTAGTATTTCGTCGCAGACCTGGCCGATGCCTGCGCTTTTTTCCGGCGACAATATACCGGCCTCTAGATTGGTCAGCGCGGCGGCTTTTTTCAAATAAGCAAAGGCGCGGATGATCTCAATGGGCATCCGGTTAGTGGCGCGGGCAATGTCGAAATTCTCGATGGAACGCTGGGTCTGTGCGCCCCAGTACACGTCGGCGGGCACTTGCACCTGGCCCATGGTGTCTTTTTCGATGCGGAAATT
>JAYUXG010000165.1:0-1862 GCA_043753125.1 Saprospirales bacterium
TGTCGGACACGGGAGTGATATCTATCTTTGCCATGAGTCGGTGCGACGTGCTTTTTTGTTTCGCAACTCAAATCTACGCTCACCGGCTCTTCTTTCCGCTACCGACTACCACCTATTCATGCAACAAAGCCCCAGTCATTTGATTGTAAACAAGAAATATTGGATTGGCTATATTTATTTCATGATTCATCTTTTATCAATGCATATTCTACTCTTCGAGATAAGACGCTTGGCGAAATAGCTGATGCAATAAGAGAAAACACTAATTTAGGCATCCATTTTCAGAAAATATTTATTGAACAAGGTATTTCTATTTTCACAGATTTGAATCCTATTTCACCTCATGAGTAAAGTATTATGTGTTTTTCCAGACGATCGTACAACCAGATTTTTGGATAAGATTGTAAGAAGGATAGGTAGACTTCTTGGGCATGATTTTCACTGTTTCAAGATAAAGCCAAGGCAAGAATCTCATGAAAATTGTTTAAATCGCGTACAAACTGGTGTGGAAGAACTGATTATTTTTCTTGGGCATGGTAAAAGCACGGAGTTATGGGGAGCAGATATGCGTAATTCTGTTTTTGGAGGCACTAGCCAAATTGCAGACGAAAGGTTTATATATAAGGATAACATATCTGTATTTAGTGGGAAAAAGGTGTTTTGCTTATCATGTAGATCAAATGAAAATATTTCAAAATGGGCGATTGACTCTGGTTCAATTACATTTTTAGGATTTGGTGATATCCCTACTGACTGGATAGAAAAGGAGTATATGATCGCCAGCGTCAGGAAAACAGATATTTACATTTTTAGAAAGATAATTACCCTAATAGTGATTCAAGCATTATTAATTTCAATTGAGAAAAAACATACCTTTAAGCAGTTGGAATCATTGATTAAAATATTGACGAATAAATGGATGTATAATAGATACTATGTTTACAAAAAATCTATTAAATCAATACAGTGGGTTGACAAAAATATGTATAATTTTAAAGAAGAGATAATTGTTAGAGGGGATAAGACAGCCAAGTTAATTAACTACTGATGACTACCAAGGTGCTTTCCACAGCAGCTATCGCGGCTAAGAAGGACCACCTGATGGGTTTGAAAGAGAATGTGATCGTAGGTAAGAAAATCCCGGCGGGTACGGGCTTGCGCCAGTACGAGAATATTCAGGTAACTGGCTCAGGTCGTCCGTTCCGGGATCAGCCGGATGGGGTGCTGGAAGAGGCTGACGCTCGGTAATTAATTGGTTTTTAGATATTTAGGGCCGCCGCTCCGGGAGATTTTCTTCTGGGGCGGCGGCTTTTTTTGCCAGTTCGTACAGCTTTTATGCGCTTACGCCTGGCAAAGAGGCGGGGGAATAAGGATGGATGTTATAAAGAAAAAGGGCCACTCCAGATTTCTCGGAGTGGCCCTCGTATTTACCATTGGCTTTTTATTCAAATGAAATGTACCATGCGCTTATTCCACAATCAACTTCTGCACGTTGCCGTCCAACTTGATAAAATACACCCCTTTGGCGAATCCTTCAATATTGACTTGATTGGCATTAAAACCATACTTCACCAATTGGCCTTTCACATCAAAGATGCCGTAGGAAGCCACTTGCTGACCAAAGTGTAGCGTACCGTTGGAGATCGGGTTCGGGAAGATTGGCGCGACCAAAGCGGCGTTGATGTCGCGAATCGGCACGAGATTCTCAAAAATTGGGTTGTCATCGAAGTTGGCACCACAAGTAAAGGCGGGCGACCCAGCCACCGGACGGAAATCCGGTGTAGTCGAAGAAGCCAGCGGATTGACCAATACCGTACCAGTGGTGAAAGCCACCGGATCGATACAGTTGGCCAGCGGACCCG
>JAYUXG010000166.1:0-4770 GCA_043753125.1 Saprospirales bacterium
AGGCGTGGCAGTAAGTTGATAAGGGTCGGCATCAATACACAGCGTACGATCGGGCGATACAGTCAGTACTGGCGGCACTTGTATATCGAATGATTTGGAGGCCATAGTGGTGCCGCATTCATTGGTAGCGGAAACCGTATAGGTAAATGTACTCGCCGCTACCAGTGGTCCATATTGAATATTCGGCGGGTACGCTTGCGTGGACGAAGCAGGGCTGCCACCCGTAAAAGTCCAGGCATAGGCGGAAATAGTGCCATTGCCATTTCCATAGGTGGTATTCTGCGCCGTAAAGTTAAGAGTAGCTGATTGGCAGAAGGGACCGAACATAGGCAACGTAATGGTGGGCTTGGTCTTCACCACGACCTGCGTGGTCCAAGTACTTGTGGAGCATACATTGGTAGCGGTCAGGGTGACATTGTAGGTACCTGGAGCAGTGAATATAGCCGTGGGCGACATAGAAGTGTTATTGCCGACACTCCACGACCAGCCGGTGGTTGGGACGATGTCCCATTTATAACTGACTTGATAGCCCGTACTTTGGTTGTTAAACTTGACCGTCAAGGGCGCGCAGCCGTTGGGATTGCTAGGCTGGGTGGCGGCATTGGCGAGGGGCGGCTCTAGGATGGCGATGGTCTGGGTAGCTACAGATGGCCCGCAAACGGGTTGCGGATTGAGATTCATGGTAATAGTATAAGTGCCCGGCTTAAGAAACTTTATTTTGAGTTTGTTGGAATTGAAAAGCGAACCAGCAACGATCATCCAATCCGTGTTGAGCACTCCTGGTGAAATATTCCAATTGGCGGAAAGGGTATCTGTACAATCTTGGGTCTGGGTATTGTATTCGTGAATATTGGTAGAAGTATTCGTGAAGGTAAATATTTCATTAGGACACTGGTTTGCCGGGGCCATGATGGAAAAACTGGCTTGGGGCTTGGCACTTAAAGTAACCGGCTGCACAATGGCCGTTTTTTCCCCACAAGGGTTTTTAGCGACTAATTTAATGGAATAAGCATTATCATATTGCCCATCGGGTGTGGTCTCACCACAGGAACTCTGGTCAAAAGTATGCGTGAACACCGCTGGTAAGTCTGCTTGTGTATATACCTGACTGATTTGTTGATTGTTTTTATAGAAAGTATAAGTAGTGCCAGAAGGATTATTTTGATAGTTGGTGACATTGAAATTCAAGGCAAAAGGTGCACACAGCCCGGTAGTGTTGCCTACGCTGGCCAACCCAATATCTGGATTCCCGCCGCTAAAAAATTGATAGATATTCTTAGCTGTACAACCGTTGGCCGTGGTAGCTATAAGCGTAATGGTCTTGTAACCCAATCCACTATAGTTATGCGTTATATTCGTATTTGCATTAAAACTGGCATTGGTAAAGCTTTGCACAGCAGAGCCGTCCCCCCAATCAATAGTATAGCCCGTATTGTTATTTGGAAAAGTAGAAGTGTTATTTATCCCTAAAGTGACCATCTGCCCAGCGTTGCAGGCACTAATAATTTGCCCTGCCAAGGTGCCACCGGCCACCGCGCCCAGTGTCGGCTGCGCCGGTCCGCCCAGCACCGCCACTGTTTGCGTGGTCGAACACGCCACTCCATCTTTGTACAGCGTCACCACATAGCTTTTCGGCGTCGTGCTATAGGGATAGACATAGGTTACCATGGTCCCGTTCTTGTCGTTGATCGGAGCGGTACCATCCAAGTTCCAAGTGTAGGTAGCACCCACCATCGGGTTCTGTACGGTAAAGGTCACCGTCTGGCCTGGACAAATATTGGCGTTGGGAGTATAAGTGAAGGTACACTGCGCGGCAGCGAATGGACAAAGACAAAGCAGGAGCGCAAGCGTGGCGCAAAGTCGAAGGAAGGAAATCATCTTGGTTTGGAATAAAAAAGAGTGAGGCAATAAAACAGGACAGTGCGCGGCTCAATAGGCGAAATCCGGGCAAGGCAGTGGCCCGCTACTGGGCCGGAAAGAGCGGTGGCCTTTGTCGCAAAAGGTGCGCAGGCCCCGCAGCGCATAGCGGACGTTGAATTCGTAGATGTTGTTGCTGCGCCAGCCCAAGCCCGAAGCATTTACATCCACACTAATACCGATATAGAAGTTGTCGCCTTTGTTGCCTTGCGGGTGTGCGGAGAATCCGGCCGATAGCAGCAGCGAATTGGTGTTTTTCGCCTCTGGCAGGGGTGACCGGCTCTGGTAAAAAATACCGGTGGTGAAGCGATTGAGAAACACCACATAAATGCCCCCCGTAAACAACGTCATGCTTTTGCCAAAATTCAGTGGGGACGCCCCCTGTGATTCCAGGCGGAAATTAGGGGACAGAATCAGACGGTTGCCCACCCCCTGCAAAAAAGTAAAGGGTACGATCATACCGCCGTGCAAAGTCAGGCGTGCGGGTACTTCGGCACCAGTGCGCAGGAAAGATTCATCCGGCCCCTCGCCGACCAGACTGGCCAGGTGGTGTATCGCTGCGCCGATGTGCGAACGAAAACTGTACATGGAGTTGCCACGCATCCGCATCTTACTGTCCCACCGCCATACTCCCCCCACGGCAAAGTCATGGAATTGGACCTGTTCGCTGATTGGCGATTGGGCCATCGTGGCGTAGATATTGCCGAATACCGGATCGAGCTGATCGGAGAAAACGAGCTTGTCCAGGTTCAGATGTTTCTGGTTATAAGCATATTGCAATCCTAAGTGCAGGTTGCCATTTTTGATCCTGGGCATGAAGGCATACGTCAACTCCCCGCCAGAAGTAGTCAACGGGGCTAGGCCTTCTTCGGCATGACGCAGCGTCAACCCAAAGCCGGAGCGCCAACACGGTTCCTGCCATTCGGCGGCAACGGCATAAAACGTGTAGCCACGATCTGCACCATACCACTGATTGCGGGCACTGGCACTGAACTGTAGCCCACTTTCCAGTCCGGCAAAAGCGGGATTGAGATAAATGCGATTGGCAAAAAATTGAGAAAGAGCAGGGTCTTGGGCGGGTAGTTGCTGACAAGACATCAGCAAACCAATTGCAATCAGCAAACGGTGCATAAATAGATTGTTTTCTTTGATCTCAAGGAAGAAATGTCTACCGCAAAGCAAAGAAAAATATTCTAATATAAACCTACATCACGAGCCAAAATTTTTTTTGCCAATAAATTGTTGATAATCAACACAGGCTCGGACTCAAACTAGGCTTGAGCAGCTTCGTTTCCAAAACAGGAACAACAAGGATTGCCAATTCTGATGCGTGAGCCACCTGTCATCAGGTTCCCCTTTGTTTCTGGATCATAATTTCCTCTCTAACTCCGCTCCTCCCACACCTGCGCCAAGTGTACTATCGTCTCGGCCGCTTTTTCCATGTCCTGTACGGATACCCATTCCTGTTTGGAATGAAAGGCGTGTTCGCCCGCAAAAATATTGGGACAGGGCATACCCATGTACGAAAGGCGGGAACCGTCGGTGCCACCCCGGATGCTGCGCTGAATCGGCTTCTCAAAGCCCGCCCGCCGCATGGCTTCGATGGCGTATTCCACTACCTGCGGGTGGCGGCGCACGATCTTGCCCATGTTGCGGTATTGTTCGCTGGTAGTGAGCTTTGCCGTAGAGTTGGGGTAGCTTTTCAGCGTCTCCTCCACGATCTTTTGCAGTACTGCGGTATGCTGCTGTAAGCCCGTCTCCGCGAAGTCCCGGACGATCAGCTTGATAGTGGCCAACTCCACATTACCCTCGATCTGCACCGGGTGTAAGAAGCCCTCCATGCCTTCCGTATGTTCCGGGCTAAGAGCGTCCGGCAGTTGCGCCACAATCTTAGCAGCGATCTTGATGGCACTTTCCATGCGGCCTTTGGCAAAACCGGGATGGGCCGACACGCCGTGAATCGTCACTGTTGCCGCGTCGGCACTGAAGGTTGCGTCCTCAATGCTGCCCGCCGTCTCGCCGTCGATGGTGTAGCCAAACTGTGCACCCAGTTTTTCCATGTCCACTTTCTCCACGCCACGGCCAATCTCCTCATCCGGCGTAAAGAGGATGCGAATCTTGCCATGTTTCAGGTGTGGGTTGTCCAGCAGGATTTGCGTGGCATCCATGATGGCCGCCACGCCCGCCTTGTTGTCCGCACCGAGCAGGGTAGTACCGCTGGCGGTGATGATATCGTTGCCATGCTGGTGCGCGAGGTCTTCGTGGCCGTCCACTTGTTGGGGAAGATCGTTGTGGGGATGGGGCCGGTTTTCCAGCTGGCGGATGACGATGCTGGGGTCGTCGGGCAGTACCAAATCCTGCCCCTGATAATTTTCGTGGACAATGGGTTTTACGCCCGCCCCGGAGCAATCGGGCGACGTATCCATGTGTGAGCAAAAACAGATGACTGGCACCGCCTTGTCGGTATTTGCCGGGATGGTGGCGTACACGTAGCCGTACTCGTCGAGGTGGGCATCGTTGATACCCAGTGCCAACAGTTCTTCGACCAGCAAACGGCCCAAGTCCTTTTGCTTTTCGGTACTGGGTTGGGTGGCACTGTTGGGATCGCTTTGGGTGTCGATGGTGACGTAGCGCAGAAATCGTTCTTTGGCAGTGTGGTGCAGTGCAGTGGTGGCCATAGGAAAGGGTAGGGCGAAGTTTATTTCGCCAATTGGAGGTGGGTAATTTTTTTTTCGCAAGTCAGAAATAGAACGGCGAATGTAAAGGAATGATGAATCATAAACGAGGAATGATGGATTTTTTGAGCCTGGTACAGCAACGCTTTCCCCGCTTTCCCGGAAATGACAGGAGCCG